>NZ_JAUCDN010000313.1:0-3783 GCF_034675085.1 Devosia sp. | reverse complement strand
CAGGTCGATCCCTATCATGAGGGCGCCCATCGCGCGCTGATGTATGACGCAGCGTCCAGGGGCCAATTCTCCTTCGTGCGCAAGCTGTTCGAGGAATGCACGAGCAAGCTGCGCAGTGAACTCGATGTCGAGCCCGACGACGAAACCGTCCGGCTCTATCATCAGTTGATCAGCAAGACGGTCATTCACTAAGCACCGAGCCGCCCGCCGGATGAAACCGGCAGTCACCGTCAAATTGCCCCGGTCACCATCAATTGGCCGCGGCTGAATTGCCCCTCGACCCGATAGACACTTGCCAGGCGCTCGCGGGTCAGGATGGTTTCGGGGGAGCCTTGCCCGATCAGGCGGCCATGATCCAGAAGCAGCACCTCGTCGCAATAGCGCGCGGCCAGATTGATATCATGGAACGATGCCAGAACGGTTCTGCCGCGCTGGCGCACCTTGTCGAGCAGCCGATACTGAAAATGCAGGTCGAGATGGTTATGCGGTTCATCGAGCAGGTAAAGCTGGGGGTCGAGGGCCAGAAGCTGGCCGAAGAACAGGCGCTGCTGTTCGCCGCCCGAGAGCCGGGCCGCGTCGTCATCGGCTCTGTCGCCAAGGCCGATTTCTTCCAGCGCGGCACCGATGCGCCGGTCCGTTTCCGCCAATGGCAGGCGCAGCGGCAGGAGGCCGAGGCGGACCACTTCCCGCAGGCTGAGACCCGCAAGGCTGACCTGTTCCTGCACCAGCGCGCCAACCTTTGCCGCATAGGCGCGCCGGCCGATGGTTTCGACCGGCCGGCCGGCGAGCCGCATCCGGCCGCTATCGGCGCGCTCGGCACGATATAAAAGGCGCAAAAGGCTGGATTTTCCCGCCCCATTCGGCCCGAGCAGCCCATAAAATCCGCCACCTTGCAGCGAGAAGCTCACCCCATCGAGCAGAGCCCTGCCCTGCTTGATGAGACCAAGATTTTCGACATCGAGAAGCGGTTCAGACGCCACGGCGAACCCTGCGCAGGATGAGAATGAAAGGGGGCGCGGCGAACAGCGCCAGCAATACGCCGAGCGGCAATTCCTCCGGCGCCAGCACGATGCGGCAGAGCAGATCGACCACAACGAGCACGATAGCACCCAGCAGCACGGCAAGCGGGATGAGCCGGCGATGGGTTGCTCCAATGAGCAGGCGCGCCATATGGGGCACGACCAGCCCGACGAAACCGACAATACCGGCGCCGGCTACGGAAAGCCCGGTCAGGAGCGCGGCCCCGGTAAAGAAACCGGCGCGCAGCCAGGCAACGGGCACGCCCAGCGCCGTGGCGCGCTCATCGCCCAGAAGCACGGCGTCAAGCATCGGGGCGAGCCAGTAGGACAATGCGACAAGCAGCGGCAGGGCGAGAGCAAGCGGTATGAGGTCGCCCCAGGTGGTGCCGGCGGCCGACCCCATCAACCATTGCAGCGCCGCCTGGGTGACGTGAGGGTCGGCGATATGGATGAAGAAGGCCGAGATGGCCTGGAAGAACAGCGAGACGGCGATGCCGGCCAGGATCAGTACCAGCCTGTCGAGGCCGCGAGTCGGACTGTAGGCGAGCCCCAGGGTGACAAGAAAGGCCAGCATGGCGCCGGCAAAGGCCAGTAGCGGCATGCCGACAGCGGCAACCAAGGTTGCGGGTAGCCAGACGATGGCCGCCGTCGCTGCCGCCGAAGCGCCCGAGGACAGGCCGAGCAGATAGGGATCGGCGAGCGGGTTGCGCAGCATGGCTTGCATCAGCACCCCCGACAGCGCCAGCGCTCCGCCGACCAGCGCCACCATGAGAACGCGCGGCAGGCGCCACTCCCAGATGATCAGCACCAGATGCCGCTCTGCATGCGGCAGGCGCAGCAAGGCGTCAAGCCGCGCATTCCAGGTGAGGTCGGCCGTGCCCCAATAGACACCGGCCAACCCCGCCAGCGGCAGCGCGAGCGCGGCAGCGGAAAAAAGCGCCGAAGTCCTGCCGCGCCGGTTTTCCATCTAGTCGAGCGCCGCCAGATCAGCGCCAAGCTCTTCGACGCCTTCGACAAAGCGCACGCCGAGCACGGTCGAGGAGAACGGCACGGTCACGAAACGCTCATCCTGCACCGCGTCGAGTGTAGACAACACCGGATCAGCCTTGAGAAAGGCGATCTTTTCCGCAGCCGTCGACCAGTCGGCTTCGATCAGAACGATCACTTCAGGATTGCCGGCCACGACCGCCTCCCAGGCAAGGTCCGCCCAGCGCCCCTCGACATTGGCGGCGATGTTGTCGAGCCCGACAGCATCGAGCAGCAGGCCGGGCGCACCGCAGCAGCCGGCGGAGAAGGCGGTTTCCGTTCCGGAATCGAAAAGGAAGGCGCGACGGCCCTTGCCGGGATTGGCGCCGGCCACGGCATCGAGGCGGGTACGGATATCGGCAGCCACCGCAGCAGCCTTATCTCCAGCATCGAAAAGCGCACCGATGCGCTCGATATCGGTAAAGAGCGGCTCGGTGGTCAGCTTGACATTGGCCGGGTGCAGGTTGCGGCATTCCGCATTGACCAGATAGGTGCCGATGCCGAGCGCGTTCCACTCCTGCTGGGCGCCGAGGGCCTTTTCGCCAAAGGCGGAATTGAAGCCGGCAAACAGGAAATCGGGATTTTGCACCAGAACCACCTCGCGGGCGGGGTATTGTTCGGCCAGCACCGGCACTGCGTCATAGGCGGTTTTCCAACGCTGCGGGATAGCGTCGTCGAGATAGGCCGTCCCCACCAGATGGCCTTCCAGCCCCAGCGTCAGCATGATCTCGGTGGATTGCTGGTTCAGCGTGACCACACGAGTGGGAATGGCGTCGAATCTGGAGACGGTCTCGCAGCTTTCAATGCTGAGATCGCTGGCCAGGGCCGGCGCGGCGGCCAGCGCCAGGGCTGCGGCGGCAAACAGGCTAATGGGTTTCATGATGCACCTCATGGATGGTGAGTTCGGGCAGCGGCTGACCCGCCGCCAGGGCCGTCGCAAAGCGGGCGACATCCGCATGATTTTCCAGGCGATACCAGCGGCCGGACGGATAGACGGCCACCATCGGTCCCCGATTGCAGGGGAAAAGGCACCCGGTAAGCGTAATCAGGCAGTCGTCATGGATACCGGCGCGGCGCAGCTCGGCATCGAGCGCCTGCCGCACGGTTCCAGCCTCGCGAAAGGTACAGCGCGGGCCGGTGCAGACGAGAAGATGGTGACGGAAAGGCGGCGGTTCCTGCCAGCCGGGATTGGTGATGGACGCGTCTTCGGGCGCGATGGACCGCGCCCGGGCCGCGTTGGCGAGCGCCGAAGCCGCCACAGCGCCGAGCACACGGGCCTCATCGACCTGATCGGTGGCAAGCCGCAAGTCCACGCGCTCCGCCCGTGGCTGCGCCAGCCAATGGGCCAGAGCGCCAGGCAGCCAGGCCGCCAGGGAGTCTGAAAAGGGCAATCCGACCGGCTGCACCAGAATCGCGCGGGCGCCCGTTGCAACCAACTCATCGAGGGCGTGCATGGGTCCGGGCCCCACCCCCTCCATACGGGCAACGGCGGACGGATGGCGCTGCGCAGCCGTCAGTCCCTCGCTGAGCGCGCGGAAGCGCCGGGCGCTGAGGTAAGGCTGGGTGACGAGATAGAGAACGGCGTCAGAGTGCAATCACATCACTCCCCCGGTCAGGGGAAGGCAACCAATGGCTTCGCGCCACGCCAGACGTGCAAAAACCCATATGCGCCCCCTGCCGGGGCACCTCGCCCGGCTTCATGGTCTTGCGCTTGCGGCAGGTCTCCTGGCTCGCGGCT
>NZ_JAUCDN010000312.1:0-3804 GCF_034675085.1 Devosia sp. | reverse complement strand
GAAGGGCGGATGAGGGGCTTCGAGCCGTCCCGTTAGGGCAAATCGCCCCGGTGGGGCGATTTGAGGGGAGAAGGCCATGAGAGCTATGCTCGAATGGCGCGACCGTCCCCCACCCAGCGTACTGTCCCTCTCCCCTTGTGGGAGAGGGACAGACCTGACGCGTTCAGCGGAAGGTCAGGGTGAGGGGGTCCGCATACGCAAGGCCCATGCATAAACCGCAGCCCCTCATCCGGCGCTTCGCGCCATTTTCTCCCGCGAGGGGCCTGTTGCATAGCGTCTGATGCAGCAACAAACACGGTGTCATCCGGGCCTCCGCGCCGGGATCCATCCTCAAATCTCAGGATAGGCCTAGGCTCAAGGCCGGGGCGACATCGAGGTTGGAAAGCCACTGCGAAGCGTTTCTCGCTTCGCTACAATTGCGCAACAGGCCCACAAGGGAAAAAGGGAGACCGAGGCGGCTGGGGAGAATGTACCCCCTAACACGCCCCCCTCAGGCTCCCCGCCATGCGCTCCACCGCCGCGTCCATCATCACCCGGTCGGCGATGGAATATTCGGCAGAAAACGCGCCATAGCTTGCCCCGTCGCACAGCGCCACCAGGCGCCGGTAGAGGATGCGCGATCCTTGCAGGCCCGACCAGCTTGCCCAGCGCGGCGTCACCGCCTGATAGGTGAGGCTCCAGCCGGCCTGGGCGTCGTCCCGCAGGCGCGCCGCCACCTCGCCCTCGAAATCCGTCATCGCCAACAGGCCGCCCCAGGCGAGCAGCGCGATGGGCTTGCCCGCAAACGTGAAGGCCTGCCCGTCGCCATTGCCGCTTTCACCCTGCCCGACGAAACCGGGCGGAATGTCCAGGCCGTAGCCGAAGCGGGCATTGTCGTAATGGCCCCAGCCCTGCGCCAGCGCGGGCAGGGCGAAAAGGCTCAGCAGCAGAACAAGAGCGAAGCGCATTGTGAGAGTCTGCCCACGCGCTCGGCTCCGATCAATCGTTTTCTCGCGCTTATTGCCGGCGCTGGTCACGGATTTCCTTGAGCACGTCATAGATGGAAAACAGCACCATCCACAGCTCCACCGCGATGCGCCAGATGACGATGCCGATCACCCCGCCGACCAGCGCCAGCAGAAAGCCGATGAAACCGCCGCCCGCCGGGGCATAGGGGTTGTTGCCCATGGCCAGTGCGCCAAAGGCGCCGGCCAGCGCCCCCAGCCCGATCACCACCAGTCCAATCCAGTAGATGAAACGGGTCAGCTTGGGCAGTATGAAGCTGTCGAAACTCAGAAATGCCTTGAGCATTACATCCCTCCTCTTGTTCCCCAAAGAGCAGGTTTGAATTTTATTTTGAGTCTGGCAAGCTATTCTGCCGCGAACAGAAGCGTGTTCGCCTATACGACCACGATGCCGGCATGCTTAGCCTTGTTCTCCGGCTCGACATGGATGGTGATCTGCACATCGTCCACCGCCCGGCGCAGCTGGGCCTCGATGCGGTCGCAGATGGCGTGGGCGTCGTCCACGCTCATCGTTCCGGCCACCACCAGATGAAAGTCGATGAAGATCAGCTTGCCCGCCTGCCTTGTGCGGATGTCATGGGCCTCGATGGCCCCTTCGGCACTGGTGGCGATGATGTCGCGAATGGTCTTCTGCTGTTCGGCGGGCACCGCCACGTCCATCAGCCCGCCCACGCTTTCCCGGATGACGCCCCAGCCCGACCACAGGATATTGAGCGCCACCAGCGTCGCCAGGATCGGGTCGAGAATTGCCCAGCCGGTGAGATAGACCAGCCCCAGCCCCGCCAGCACGCCGATGGTGGAGACCACGTCGGTCATCAGGTGCTTGCCGTCCGCTTCCAGCGCCGGCGAGCGCACCGCCCGCCCGTGCCGGCGCAATACCAACGCCCATACCGCATTGATTGCCGTCGCGGCGAGGCTGATCGCCAGCCCCTGCGCCGGCGCGGTCGGCAGGGTGGGGGCCATGAAGCTCATCGCCGCTTCGCGCAGGATGAGGATGGCGGCGATGACGATCATCACCCCCACCAGCACCGCCGAGAAATATTCCGCCTTGTGATAGCCATAGGGCAGGGCGGCGTCGGCCGGGCGCTGCGCCAGCCGTACCGCGCCGAGCGCGACAAGCGCCGTCACCACATTGACCACCGATTCCAGTGCGTCCGAATAGAGCGCGATCGAGCCGGTCACCGAAAAGGCCAGGAATTTGAGCCCGAGCACGATCAGCCCGATCAAAAGGCTGGTGGCCGCTATGGCCAGCGTTTTCCGGTTCGAGACGATCATGGAGTGCCCTTCATACAGCGGATTCAGGCCTTACTCCCTCGTTCGATCTCCCGCAAGTCCTTGAATTTGCAAATCATTTTCAGAAGCATTCCGATCTGCGGCGCTGCCGCGCCAAGCCCTTGATTGACCACGCCCTTCCCCCCGCCTACAACGGGGCCATGCGCAGAGTTCCCGTGATGGAACTGAAACAGAATCCGGTGCGGTCGACCCAATTCGGGGACCAACCCCGGAGCTGCAACGGTCTAGGCGAACCTGCCTCTTTGCTTGAGAGGCGATGATGACGATGGCTCCTCCCGGGTCCGCTCCCGGCAGTTTTACCGCTCCGCCCCTGGTTGCCGGCATTGGCTGCACCGGGCGCGCCGGGGCCGATGAGATCGTCGCCTTGATGCAAGCCTGTCTTGCGGAACTGGGCTTTTCGGCCAGCGGCCTCGTCGCCCTGGCCAGTCATGCCCGCAAGGCCGGCCATCCCGGCCTTGCCGCCGCCGCCCGCCATTTCGGCGTGCCGCTGCTTCTGCTGCCCCCCTCGCGCCTGGCGCCCGATATGCCCACGCCTTCGCCGCGCGTCGCGGCGGCGGTCGGCGTGCCTTCGGTGGCCGAGGCCGCAGCCGCTGCTTGCGGAAAGCTCGTCTTGCACAAAAGGCGCTCGGCGCAGGCCACCTGCGCCATCGCGCTGGCCTCGGGGCGGGCTCAGTCCAGTATGGCGGCGATGGCGCCCTCGATGCTGTCTGCTTCCAGCGCCGGGCCATAGGCGGGCCGCGCGATCATGATGACCTTTATGCCCAGCCGGCGCGCGGCTTCCAGCTTGGCCGAAGTCTGTTCCCCGCCCGAATTCTTGGTCACCAGATGAGTGATGTTCGCGCCCTGCATCAGCGCCATTTCCTCTTCCAGCCCATAGGGTGGGCGGGCCTGCAACAGGTCCATATGCGCCGGCAGGGCCAGGGGCGGCGCCTCGATGACGCGCAGGATGAAATGGCAGTCGTCGCGCTCGGCGAAATGCTCGATCCCGCCCTGCCCGGTGGTCAGCAGCGCGCGCGCGCCGCCGGGCAGGCTGCGCGCCGCCTCGGCCAGCGATTCCACCATTATCCAGTTGGCGCCCAATGGCTGCTCCCATTCGGGGCGCATATAGCGCACCAGCTTCACCCCGCTTTCCCGGGCCGCCGCTACGGCATGGCGCGAGATCTGCCCGGCATAGGGGTGGGTGGCGTCCACCATGCGCTCGATGCCGGCGGCGCGCAGATAGCTGGCCAGCCCGGCAATGCCGCCAAAGCCGCCCATGCGCAGGGTTCCGGCCGGAAGGGCCGGGGCCTGCGTGCGTCCGGCCAGCGAGGTGATGACCTCATGGCCCATCGCCACCAGCCTTTCGGCCAGCGTCCGCGCTTCTGCGGTGCCGCCCAGGATCAGGATTTTCATCGCACCATGCTTTCTGCTTTTCTTCAATGTGCGCATGTCCCTTCGCCCGATCAAGGGCAAGACGCCAGCCCGATGTCCGACCACGCTTCGCGCCCCGCCCACCGAACCGACGCCT
>NZ_JAUCDN010000311.1:0-3810 GCF_034675085.1 Devosia sp. | reverse complement strand
ATGCCGATGCCATAGGCGATGACCGCCAGCCGGATGATGCGCTGGGGCACGCGGTGGGCGTTGCGCGCCGCCAGATAGCCGCCAATGGTGACGCCCACCAGCGCGATCGAGCCGTGGTACCAGTCGATCGAGCCGCTGGCCGCAAAGCGCGCCACCGCCACCAGCGCCACGATGCTGGAGACATAGAGCTTGAGCCCGTTCATGGCGTGGATGTCGCTGAGCCCGGCGGTGGCGAGGAACGCCAGGAGCAAAATGCCCAGCCCGGCATTGAAGAATCCGCCATAAAGGCAGACGCCGGCGAGGAACGCCAGAAGCAGCAGGCTGCCGGCCAGCTTCAGCCCGCGCCGGCCATTGCCCCGCGCCGCCACCCAGCGGCTGATGGCATTGCCGAAGATGAACAGCAGCACCGCAAAGGCCATGAGCCAGGGCACTACCAGCGCAAATTGCGCGTCGCTGACCACCAGCAGCAATTCGGCCCCGGCATAGCCGAACAGGGCGGCGACCAGGCCATAGGGCACCAGCCGCTCGCGATAGCGCAGCATGGCCCGCCAATAGCCCAGCGCGCCGCTGGCATAGCCGGGCAGGGCGGCATAGGTGTTGGAGGCATTGGCCATGACCGGCGGCACCCCCACGAACAGCAGCGCCGGAAAAACGATGAACGATCCGCCGCCGGCCAGCGAATTGACGGCGCCGCCCAACAGGCCGGTCACCAGCAGGAAGACGGTTTCGAGCATGATCTGAGCCTTTGATCTGTCGCGTTTCCGAACCGGAAAACCGGTATCCACTTTTCCCGGAAACGCCCTAAAGCGCGTCGCGATCTTTCAGATTCGCTCCATGCGCTTTAGCCTTTTGTTTTTGCGCATGTCTTTATCCCGAAACCGGTTCCCACTTTCGGGAGACATGCTGTAAGGGCGGGCCGCGACGGGGCTCAGGCGCCTTGATTGCATGCCGGCCATGCGTTGACAAACCCGCAAGAGGGGGCCATATCCGCCTCGGGTCGCTGGCACCCGCCGCTCGCCGGATGAAACTCCGATGGTGAAGCCCAGCCCTGGCAAGACAGAACCCCGGTTCATCCCCCTGCAAGGCGCATCATGGCAAGGCGAGCCCCATGGACGAGTCGCCTCATTGCAGATGAGAGGATTTGACCGATGACGTTTGCACTCGACACTCTTTCCGCCCAATCGCTGAAGCTCGAAGCCAAGGCCCTGCGCGCCGAACGCGCCCGCGCCGGCGAGGATATCAGCCACGGCGCCGCCCTGGAGGCGGTGGCCCGTGCCCATGGCTATCGCGACTGGAACACGGCGCGCGCCGCGCTGCCAGACCGTATCGTTTCCCCCTGGCAGGTGGGCCAGCGCGTTTCCGGGCTCTATCTCGAACAGCCCTTCGAGGGCATGCTTATCGGCGTGCAGATGATGAGCGACATGCAGCATTATACGGTGACCATCAATTTAAACGAGCCGGTGAACGTGACGCCCAATTTCATGTTCGCCGCGCTGCGCCATCGCGTCGTCGCCACCGTGGATATCCACGGCATTTCCCCGGCGCTGCGCGGCAATGGCCATCCGCAAATGGTGCTGCGGCGGGCCTGAGCGCAGGCCATGACGACAAAGAGCGGATGAAGGGCAGGGCGGGACATGCCTTGCCCTTCATCGTTGAATGCCGATATACCGGAGGGACCGTAATGTTCAGCCATGGAATCGGCAATGACCACGCAGACCCAGCCCATCCAAGCCTACTCCCTGCCCACGCCCAATGGGCAGAAGGTGCATGTCATGCTCGAAGAGCTGGGGGTGCCCTGGGTCTATCACCGCATCGATATCGGCAAGGGCGAGCAGTTCGCTCCCGATTTCCTGGCGATTTCGCCCAATAACAAGATCCCCGCCATCGTCGACCCCGAAGGGCCGGGGGGCGAGCCGATCTCGATCTTCGAATCCGGGGCGATCCTGAAATATCTTGGGCTCAAATTCGGCCAGCTCTATCCCACCGATCCGCGCCAGCAGGTGAAGGTGGATGAATGGCTGTTCTGGCAGGTGGGCGGCTTCGGCCCCATGCTGGGCCAGAACAACCATTTCACCCTCTATGCGCCCGAAAAAATCCCCTATGCCATCAAGCGCTATGGCGAGGAAACGCTGCGGCTTTTCCGTGTGCTCAACACCCAGCTTGAGGGGCGCGACTACATCGCGGGCGATTATTCCATCGCCGATATCGCTTCCATCGGCTGGGCCCAGAGTTGGGAGCGCTATGGCGCCACGCGCGCCGAGCACCCCAATGTCATCGCCTGGATCGAGCGGCTCAATGCCCGTCCGGCCGTGGCCAGGGGCTTGGCCTTCGGCAAGGCCAGCTGATCGCGCGGGGCCGGCTCCCCGCCGGCCCGTCCGCCCTATGTCAAGGCAAGCGGGGCCAGGGCGCTTTCGGTAATCAGCAGCGAGGGGTGCATGGTGCGGTAGGGATCGGCGGTGAGGCCCAGAATGGCCAGGCACATGAACAGCGCGCAGCAGAACACCGCCAGCGCGTTGCGCGCCGCCCGCGGCGCCCCGGCATGGACCATCCCGATATTGAGCGCGGTAAGGATCGACAGGGCAAAGACCAGATACCACCGCGTCTCGTCGAGCACGCTCTGGCCCAAAGCCAGCCTGATGCCGCGCGCATCCTGCAATTCGTCGAAATCGCTGATGGTCTTGCCGATGAGCACTTCGGGCACGCCCTCTCCGGTCATGGCGATGATCTGGAGGCGCAGGCTTTGCAGCAGGTCATTGGCCCGGGCCGAGGCAGTGCGGTTGTGATTGGTGCTCCATTCCACGCTCATGATTTCATGGGCGTAATCGGAGATGGTCCGCTGCATTTCGGGCCGGTCCAGCGCCTCGGGCGCCGCCATGCCGGCAAGGCGCGAAATGCTCGAGCGCTCCGCCTGCGCCGCCCGGTCGGCCATGCCGTTGAGCGAAAACACATCGGAAGCGGCAAAGCCCAGCGCCAGCGCCCAGGCCGTGGCCGTGACCGAAATGAAGGCCGGCTGCGGCAGCCGCTCGGCCAGCGGCCCGCCGAAGCGCCGGACGAGATGGACCATGGCCACGCCGGCGCCGAAGCAGCAGAGCGCGATGACCAGCACGCAGGACGCCAGCAGCGGAAATGGAAGCCACAAAATTGCCTGCACGATCGTCCCCCCTCGAACCAGAGCCGAAAGCTAGCAAAGCCCAAAAGTCCGCACCAGCCCGCAGGGCAAGGAAATATGCACGCTCCGCCAGATGCTTGGCCGGCGCTGCTTTCCCAGCGGCGGGTTTTTCATCCACCCGGCCGCCCGATGGGGAAATCTCCCCCAGCGGCGACAAAGCCCTTGCTTTCGGGCTGCATTGCCCTGTATCAGACCCACGCCGGAGAGGTGGCCGAGTGGTCGAAGGCACGCCCCTGCTAAGGGCGCAGATGGTGATGAACTGTCTCGAGGGTTCGAATCCCTTCCTCTCCGCCATTCTACTCTATAAGTCATTGATTTTGTTATGGAGTTGGATTCTTAAAATCCACTTCCCGCCTATAAACCCGCCTAAAAAAAGGGGTTTGGTTCCGACCCATTGAGACAAATGGTGACAGGTACCGCTTCTCTCTTATGGTAAAAATTGCTAGGAATTTGCTATGAACAGTGATTCCGGGCCGACGTCTCCCAAGCCGTACAACTCCGTTGCTATGCGTGAACGCCGAAAGAAGGCGGGCGTGGTGCAAATCAGTTTCTATATTCGTGAGGTTGATAAACAAGAGGCGGCAAAAGTGTTGAATGCCACCGAGATCTGACCCTCTAGGGGCAGAAGTTTTCACTGAGAA
>NZ_JAUCDN010000310.1:0-3819 GCF_034675085.1 Devosia sp. | reverse complement strand
TGTGCTGGAGGCGCCGGGGGAAACCGACCTGTCCGCCCATGTCGATTTCGAGGCGATGGGCCAATTGGCCCGGCAGGCGGGGCTGGCGGTGCAGCCTCTGGCAACGCAGGGGGCGTTTCTCACCCGGCTCGGCATCAATGAGCGCTGCGCGGCGCTGAGCGCCGCCAACCCGGCGATGGCGGCAGACCTGGCGGGGGCGCGGGACCGGCTGGTCGATCCCGCGCAGATGGGGGATTTGTTCAAGGCCTTCTGCGCCGCCAGCCCCGGCCTCAGGCCCGAGGGCTTCGCATGACGCCGCAGTTCGAGCGAGCAGAAGCGCTGTCCGGCCTGCGGCACGGCTTTTTCGGCCGGCAGGGCGGGGTGTCGACCGGCGATTTTTCCGGGCTCAACATGTCGGTCTCGGTGGGCGACGACGCGGCGGCGGTGGCAGAAAACCGGGCGCGGGCAATGGCGGCGCTGGGCGGAGAAGAGCTGGCATTTCTCAAGCAGGTGCATTCCAATCGCGTGGTGGTGCTCGATGATGCGCTGCCGCAGGGCGATGTGGAAGCCGACGGCATGGTGACGCGGCGAAAAGACGTGCTGCTGGGCATTCTCACCGCCGATTGCGCGCCGCTGCTGCTGGCCGACGCCGAGGCCGGGGTGATCGGGGCCGCCCATGCCGGCTGGCGCGGCGCCGTGGATGGCATTCTCGGCCAGACCATCGCGGCCATGGAAAGCCTGGGCGCATCGCGCAAGACGATCGCGCTGGTCCTCGGCCCGACCATCAGCGGACCCCATTACGAGGTGGGCCCGGACTTCCAAGCGCAGGTGCTGGCGCTGCGGCCCGAGGCCAAGGCGGCGTTTTTCACCCCCGAGGGCAAGAAGGCGCATTTCGACCTGCCCAAATTTCTAGGCGAGGAGGCGGAACGGCTGGGCGTGCGGGCGGATGTGCTGGATGCCTGCACCTATGCCAGCCCCGAGCGGTATTTTTCCCACCGCTACGCCACGCATAAAGGGACCAGGACCGGACGGCAGATGGCGATGATCGGGCTTTGAGCCGCCCTGCGAGACGGCCTCGTGCCATTCGAGCATAGCTCTCATGGCCTTCTCGCCTCAAATCGCTCCACTGGAGCGATTTGCCCATACAGGACGGCTCGAAGGCTTTAATTTACATATCAGACCAATGGGGCGTTGCCTGGGGGGGAACGAGGCGCTAAAGCTGCCGCGAAATCTGGTGGCCTTGCTTCCCGAAGGCCGGTTGAGACAGGATCGCGCCCATGAAGCTGGTGACCGGCAATTCGAACCGGGCCCTCGCCCAGGCTGTTGCCAGCTATCTGGAAATCCCCCTGACCGATTGCACGGTCCGGCGCTTCGCCGACAAGGAAGTCTATGTCGAGGTGCATGAAAATGTGCGCGGCGAAGACGTCTTCATCCTGCAATCGACCAGCTTTCCAGCCAATGACAATCTGATGGAGCTGCTGATCCTGACCGACGCGCTGCGGCGCTCCTCGGCCCGGCGCATCACAGCGGTGGTGCCCTATTTCGGCTATGCGCGGCAGGACCGCCGCGCCACCGGGCGCACGCCGATCTCGGCCAAGCTGGTGGCCAACCTCATCACCCAGGCCGGCGTCAACCGCGTCATCACGCTCGATCTGCACGCCGCCCAGATCCAGGGATTCTTCGACATCCCCACCGACAATCTCTATGGCGCGCCGATCATCACCAGCGACATATTGGACAATTACAATCTCAAGAACACCATGATCGTCTCGCCCGACGTGGGCGGGGTGGCGCGCGCCCGCGCCGTGGCCCAGCGCCTGGGCACGGACCTGGCCATCGTCGACAAGCGCCGGCCCAAGGCGGGCGTGTCGGAGGTGATGAACATCATCGGCGAAGTGGAGGGGCAGGCCTGCATCCTCATCGACGATATCGTGGATTCGGGCGGCACGCTGGTCAACGCCGCCGAGGCCCTGCTCAAGGCTGGCGCCAAGGAGGTTTCGGCCTATATCACCCATGGCGTGCTCTCCGAAGGCGCCTCCGAGCGCATCGCCGCCAGCAAGCTCAAGGAGCTGGTGGTGACCGATTCCATCGAGGAAACCGAAGCCCAGCGCCAGGCCGGCAAGATCCGCCGCATGTCCATCGCGCCCCTGATCGGGGAAGCCATCGCCCGCACCGCCAGCGAGCAGAGCGTTTCCAGCCTTTTTGACTGACGAGTCGTCTTGCCGGGCGGCCCGGTTTCCGCTATAGCCGCCGCCATGAAGCGCTCGTCACCCCTGGAGGACGGGCGCGTATGTTTTGAAGGCAAGACATACACCAACCCAGAATGGATATTTCCATGACTGCGACCAAGGTGCTGACCGCACAGGCGCGTGAGGGAGTGGGCAAGGGGGCCGCTCGTGAACTGCGCCGTCAGGGACTCGTCCCTGCTGTTATCTATGGCGACAAGAAGACCCCCGTCACCATCGCCCTCCCCTATAAGGACGTCCACAAGGCCATCTATGCCGGCGGCTTCAAGTCGAACGTGCTGGAACTGGACGTGGACGGCACCAAGCATCGCGTCATTCCGCGCGACTACCAGCTCGACCCGGTCAAGGATTTCCCCATCCATGTGGATTTCCTGCGCATCGGCGCCAATTCGGTGCTGAATGTGGAAGTGTCGGTGGTGTTCATCAATGAGGAAAAGAGCCCCGGCCTCAAGCGCGGCGGCACCCTCAACGTGGTGCGCCACGCCGTCGAGGTGCACGCCCCGGCCAATGCTATTCCCGAGCACATCGTGGTCGATCTGGAAGGCACCGATATCGGCGATGCGCTGCATATCTCCAAGGTCGCGCTGCCCAAGGGCGTGACCCCGGTGATCCAGGACCGCGACTTCACCATCGCCACCATCGTGGCCCCCTCGGGCCTGAAATCCGCCGAAGCCGGCGGCGAGGACGAGGCCGCCTCCGAGTAATCGGACCGCCCCCCTTTCTCACATCTTTCCGAGGCGGCCCACGGGTCGCCTCTTTCGTTTTGGAGCGCTGCCATGAAACTTCTGGTCGGCCTGGGCAATCCGGGCGGCGAATATGAGGGCAACCGGCACAATATCGGCTTCATGGCGCTCGACGCCATCGCCCGCGCTTATGCCATCGGCCCCTTCCGCGCCAAGCATCAGGGGCTTTTGGCCGAAGGCCAGATCGGGGGCGAAAAGGTGCTGCTGCTCAAGCCGCAGACCTTCATGAACCGCTCGGGCGACAGCGTGCAGAAGGTGGCCCAATTCCACAAGCTCGCCCCCGCCGACATCATCGTGTTTTACGACGAACTCGACCTGGCGCCGGGCAAGGTGCGGGTCAAGACCGGCGGCGGCAATGGCGGCCATAATGGCCTGCGCTCCATCGATCCGCAGATCGGGCTCGACTACAAGCGCGTGCGGCTGGGGATCGGGCATCCGGGCAAGCAATTCGTCACCCGCCACGTGCTGGGCGATTTCGCCAAGGCCGACCGCGACTGGCTCGAACCGCTGCTCGACGCGCTGGCCAGGAATGTCGACCTGCTGGTCAAGGGCGACGATTCCGGCTTCATGAACAGGCTGGCGCTGGCGGTGCAGTCCCCGGGCGCGGACGAAAAACCGGCCCCCAAGGCCCAGAGCCATATCCGCCAGGCCCGGCCCACGGCCCCGCAGGCCAAGGTTCCGCAAAGCGGGCCGATGGCCGACATGCTCAAGAAGCTGTTCAAGGGCGAGTGAGCCCCAAACATTGACAAGCCGGCCGATCCGACCCAAGGGAAGGCCAATCGTTTTCGGAGCATCTCCATGGGTTTCAAGATGGGCATTGTCGGCCTGCCCAATGTCGGCAAGTCGACCCT
>NZ_JAUCDN010000309.1:0-3842 GCF_034675085.1 Devosia sp. | reverse complement strand
GTCGCCATCTGGAAGCAGGACGGCGAGTTCGTCGCTGTGGTGGATGGCAAGAGTGCTGACGCCGCGGATATTTGGACCTGGGTTTGCGACAAGCCGATCACCGAGGCCGAATATCACAAGGTCATGGGCGGCGAAGGCTGGTCCGACGAGCCACGCGCCGCGACCATGCCGAGCAACATGCCTTCAGATCCGTTCGAGGCGCTCAAGATCGAATTTGCGGCCGAACAGGAAGTTGCTGCCGAGCTGCTGGCAAAGCCGGTCACGGAGCAGAGCCACGCCGATCAGATCGCAGTGCTGACCAAGCGCCTCTCGGGCATCAAGTCCAAGGCGACCAGCCTGCACAAGACCGAAAAGCAGCCGTTCCTCGATGGCGGCCGAGCGGTCGATGACAAGTTCCGCGACCTCAAAGAAGAGCCCGACACGCTGACCAAGAAGCTCAAGCGGCATCTGGACGCTTACCTGCTCAAATTGCAGCAGGAAGAACAGGCCCGCCAGCGCGCCGCCCGCGAGGAACAAGACCGTATTCGCCGCGAGGCCGAAGCTAAGGCCGCCGAGGCCGCCAAGGCGGAAAATGCCGCCGCTGCCGAACAGGCCGCAGCTGAGGCCGAGCGGCTCCAGCAGGAGGCTGACGCGAAGGCAAAGGAGGCCGAGGCGCGCAATGCCAGTGCCGGGCGCACCGGGGCCAAGGTTTCGCTGCGCACGTTCGTCTACGGCCAGATCACCGATTTCGACACGCTGCTGATGGCGCTCAAGGACCGCCCTGAAATTCAGGAACTGGTCCAGACGCTGGCAAACCGCGCTGCGAAATCCGGCGTCGAGCTTCCGGGCATGTCCATTTCCACCGAGCAGAGGGCGGCTTAGCCATGAACCAGCTTGCACCATTCCAGCGCACCAACAGCGCCGTCAGCGTGATCCTGCCGCAGTCCATCGATGATATCTGGCGTGTGGCCAGGATGGCTTTCGTCGGAGGCATGGCACCGGAAAGCCTGACCAAGAACAAAGACCCCGACGCCGCAGTCAGCGCCTGTGCCATTGCAATCATGGCTGGTGCCGAGCTTGGGCTGACCCCGCTGATGGCTCTGCGCTCCTATGCCGTGGTCAATGGCCGCCCGTCGCTATGGGGCGACGGCATCAAGGCCGTGGTGCGTCAGTCGGGCCGCTGCGAATATATCCGGGCCGGCGGCGACCTGACCAAGGGCTGGTGCGAAGCCAAGCGCAGCGACACCGGTGAAGTCATGCGCCGCGAATTCACCTGGGAGCAGGCCAAGAAGGCGGGACTCTCTGGTAAGGCTGGCCCTTGGCAGCAGCACCCCGACATGATGATGGAGCGCCGCGCAACTGCCCGCTGTCTCAATGACCTTTTCGCGGACGTGCTTGGCGGCATCGTTACTGCCGATGAGGCTCAGGACAGCGATCCGATCATCAACGAGCCGCGCGTCGTCTCGCCACCCTCCCCGCCGTCGCCCCCCAGCCCGCCGACAATCGAGGCGGATGCTCCGATCATTGACGAGCAGCCCGAGGCCGTAACCGGCGAGCAGGATTTCGACGCCGCCGCATTCTTCGAGGATTTGGAAATCGCCATGGCCGCCGCCAAGGACGCCGATGGCATCGAGGCCGCATGGTCCGAACTCGACGTGGAAGCCACGCTGACCAGCGACGAAACCAATCTCGAAATCGCCAACAAGATCAAAGCGCGGGCGATGAAGCGCGTTTCTACGCCGCAGCCGCCCTCGCCGCCGCAGGACGACATGTTCCCCGGCGACCGCCCGTAATTCCACTCCAGGGACCGGGAGGCGGCCAACAACCCCTCCCGGAGAAATGCAAATGGCTATGGCGCTCAAAGCAGCCAAAGACGCAATGAAGGCCTATCCGCCGATCCTAATGAGCGGGCTGCTGTCCGGCGACAGGGCGATGATCCTGCTCACGGTTCAAGGCGTCGTCGCCAAGGCGATCCAGGCCGAGCAAGAGCGTGCCGCCAAGATAGCTGACTATTACTCGGCCGAGGCCGCCGCCCTCATTCGAGAGGATCAGCCATGATCGCCACCCTCTCTGATGTTCAATACGTCGAAGAAGCGATTACCGCTCTGGAGCGGTGCAAGACCGATGCTGCCCTGTCCAACTGGAGCGACAGGTTCTGCAATAACGAGCGGTATATTTCCCTGCCCGAGAAGCTGGTGAGCCGCCTTGAGGATGCCTTTGACAGGCGCGTCCGGTGGGTGTGCGGGGTGGGTGCGTGATGGCCCGGCATTTCACCATCCGCGATGAACGCATCCTGGCCAATTGCTTTGAGGCAATCCGCGAGGCAGGCCCAAACGCTCGCGTCACCATCGCACCGCCCCAGCGCTCGAATGACCAGAACGCCAAAATGTGGGCGATGCTGGCAGACGTGGCGCGCGCAAAGCCCGAGGGCCGCAACTGGGTGCCCGAGACCTGGAAGGCCGCGTTTATGCACGCGCTTGGTCATCAGGTGATGTTTGCCGAGGGACTGGACGGCTCCGGCCCCTTTCCGGTCGGGTTTCGGACCTCGCGCCTCACGGTCTCGCAAATGTCGGACCTTATCACCGTCATCTACCAGTACGGCGATGAGCATGGCGTTGAGTGGCGTGAGACCCGCCTCGGCGGCTTCCTCGAATTGCAGGAAAGGACCGCAGCATGAAAAACAAGCTCTCCGATTTGAACGATCACCTGTTCGCCCAGCTCGAGCGGTTGTCTGACGAAGACCTGACGCTCGAGCAAATCGAGGCCGAGGCAAAGCGCGGCGCGGCTATCGTATCGGTTGCGGACAACATCATCCGTAATGCTGACCTGACCTTCAAGGCTGCAACGTTTGTTGCCCAGCATGGCGACCGATACCGCCCGGCGCTGTCGGGCCTGATCGGCAGGGCCGTGACCGTGGAGGCCGAAGAAGAATGAAGGGCCACCCGATCAAATACAGCGCCGCCGAAATGGCCTGGCTTGAAGACAACCGCCTGATGGTCATCAGCGACTATCAGAAGGCCTTTGTCGAAGCGTTTGGCCGGGGTGATGTATCGGCGGCCAATCTCCACAGCCTGCGCAAGCGCAAGGGCTGGAGGACAGGCCGCACGGGTTGCTTTGAGAAGGGCGCTGAGCCGCACAACAAGGGCGTTCCCTGCCCGCCCGGCAAAGGCGGGCGCCACCCTAACGCCCGCAAGACGCAATTCCGCAAGGGCAACCGCACCGGACAGGCCAACCGCAACTATAAGCCAGTCGGCACCGAGCGGCTGAGCGAAGATGGCTATCGAGAGATCAAGGTCCATGACGGCCTGCCCAGGCAGTCACGCTGGCAGCTTGTCCATCGCGTCGAGTGGGAAAAGGCCAACGGCCCGATCCCCGAAGGCATGGCGCTCAAGTGCCGTGGCGACCGGCTCAACACCGATCCCAGCAACTGGCAGCTAGTTCCACGCGCGATCCTGCCCAGGCTCAACGGCGGCAGGCGCAAGAAGCATATCGCCTATGACAGCGCGCCCGAGGAAATCAAACCGCTGCTCATCAGCGTGGCGAAGCTGGAGCACCAGGTACGCGAGAAATCGAAGGGTGCAGCCAATGCGTAAGCTCAGCGCCCAGGAGCGCCAGTTCCTCGCCATCATCGAACAGGCAGGCGGCTCATTCTGCTTTGGCCGCGAGGACAAGGTGACCGCAGAAGCTCACCGGATGCTTCGCCGCCTTGATCGCGCCGGGCTGATTTCCGTCGAGCCGACCGATGACGGCCCGTTGGTCACCCTTACCGCTCAGGGGTATGCGGAGCTCGATCATGGCTGAACGTGAGCAGCAGCTTGAGATTTTGCTTTCCGAAGGTCTGGACCTATGCGTCCGCGCCCGAA
>NZ_JAUCDN010000308.1:0-3860 GCF_034675085.1 Devosia sp. | reverse complement strand
GCGCAGGCGGGTCATCTTGACCCGCTCCTCGCGGGCCGCGTCATCGGCGGCAACTGGAGCGCGCGGCGCGGCGGGGGCGGCAGGAGCCGGGGCCGCAGCAGGAGCCGGAGCGGCGGCGGGCGCATTGGCCGAGCGGGCGAGCGCCGCCAGCACGTCTTCCTTGAGCACCTGGCCGGCCTTGCCCGAACCAGCGACCGAGCCGGCCTCGATCTTATTCTCCTCCATCAGCTTGCGCGCCGAGGGGGCCGGAGCCCGGTCGGTCACGGCAGCGGGCTTGACCGGCTCGGGGCCGGCGGCATTGGCGGCAGGCACCTCGGTCTTGGCCGGGGCGGGCGCGGCGGCGGGAGCCGCAGCGGCGGCACCGGCGCCGGCGGCGATGGCGCCCAGAAGGGCGCCCACATCCACCGTGTCGCCCTGCTGGGCGGCAATGGCTTCGAGAACGCCGGCGGCGGGCGCCGGCACCTCGATGGTCACCTTGTCGGTTTCAAGCTCGACGATGGGCTCGTCGGCGGCGACGGCGTCGCCCACCTTCTTGAACCACTGGCCGATCGTGGCCTCGGTAACGCTTTCGCCAAGGGTCGGGACGCGGATTTCAGTCGACATTGTTTTGTCCTTCTTAGCTGCCCAGGGCTTCGTCGAGGAAGGCCTGCAATTGGGCCAGATGCGTGCGCATCAGCCCCGTGGCGGTGGAGGCCGAGGCGGGGCGGCCGGTATAGCGCACGCGCTGGCCGGTGCGGCCCATCTGGTCGAACACCCACTCAACATAAGGCTGAATGAAGGCCCAGGCACCCATATTCTTGGGCTCTTCCTGGCACCAGATGATCTCGGCGTTCTGGAAGCGGCTCAACTCATCCAGCAGCGCCTTGGCCGGGAAGGGATAGAGCTGCTCGATGCGCAACAGGTAGATGTCGTCCACGCCCTTCTTCTCGCGCTCTTCGAGCAGGTCGTAATAGACCTTGCCCGTGCACAGCACGACGCGGCGGATCTTGTCGTCCGGCACCAGGCGAATGGTGGTCTTGGGCACGCCCGGCGCTTCGGCATCGTCCCAGAGCAGGCGATGGAAGCAACTGTCCGGCCCCAGCTCCACCAGGCCCGAAACGGCGCGCTTGTGGCGCAGGAGGCTCTTGGGAGTGAACAGGATCAGCGGCTTGCGGAAGTCGCGCTTCACCTGCCGGCGCAGGATATGGAAGTAATTGGCCGGGGTGGTGCAGTTGGCGACCTGCATATTGTCTTCGGCGCAGAGCTGGAGGAACCGCTCGGGACGGGCCGAGGAGTGTTCCGGGCCCTGCCCCTCATAGCCATGGGGCAGGAGCATCACCAGGCCCGACATGCGGAACCACTTGCGCTCGCCCGAGGAGATGAACTGGTCGATGACCACCTGGGCGCCGTTGACGAAGTCGCCGAACTGGGCTTCCCACAGGGTCAGCGCCCGCGGCTCGGCCAGCGAATAGCCGTATTCGAAGCCGAGCACGGCCTCTTCCGAGAGCATCGAATTGATGACCTCGTAACGGCTCTGGTCGGGGCCGAGATGGTTGAGCGGGGTATAGGTCTTGTTGTCGACCTGCTGATCGTTGAGCACCGAATGGCGCTGGCTGAAGGTACCGCGCTCCACATCCTGCCCCGAAAGGCGCACCGGATGGCCCTCGGTGACCAGGCTGGCATAGGCCAGGGCTTCGCCCGTGGCCCAGTCGATGCCCTCGCCCGCCTCGATGGCGGCGCGGCGATTGTCCATGAACCGCTTGACGGTGCGGTGCACGTTGAAATCGGCCGGCACCTCGGTCATGGCCATGCCCAAAGCGGTCAGCTGTTCGACCGGAACCCCGGTCGAGCCACGGCGCGGGCCTTCCAGCTCGGCGGGCTTGAAATCCTTCCAGGCGCCATCGAGCCAATCGGCCTTGTTGGGGCGATAATCCTGGCCGGCCTCGAACTCGCCTTCGAGCTTGGCGCGCCAGTCGGCCTTGAGCTTGTCCACCTCTTCGGCGCTGAGCAGGCCCTCGGCCACCAGCTTTTCCGAATACAACTCCAGCGTGGTCTTGTGGCTGCGGATGCGCGAATACATCAGCGGCTGGGTGAAGCTGGGCTCGTCGCCTTCATTGTGCCCGAAGCGGCGATAGCAGAACATGTCGATGACGACGGGCTTGCCGAATTTCTGCCGGTATTCGACCGCCACCTTGGCCGCGAACACCACCGCCTCCGGATCGTCCCCATTCACATGGAAGACCGGGGCCTCGATCATCTTGGCCACGTCGGTGGGATAGGGCGAGGAGCGCGAATACATCGGCGCCGTGGTGAAGCCGATCTGGTTGTTGATGACGAAATGGATCGAGCCGCCGGTGCGATGGCCCTTGAGGCCGGAAAGCCCCAGGCACTCGGCCACCACGCCCTGCCCGGCAAAGGCGGCGTCGCCATGGATGAGCAGCGGCAGCACCACCGAGCGGTCGGGCTTGCCCTCGGCCTCGATATTGACCAGCTTGCCATCGGGCGAAATGAACTTGTCCTGCTTGGCGCGGGCCTTGCCCAGCACCACCGGGTCGACGATTTCGAGATGGCTGGGATTGGCCGTGAGCGAGAGATGGACGGCATTGCCGTCGAACTCGCGGTCGGACGAAGCGCCCAGATGGTACTTCACGTCGCCCGAACCCTCGACGTCGTCGGGATAGAAGGCGCCGCCCTTGAATTCGTGGAACAGCGCGCGATGCGGCTTGGCCAGCACCTGGGTGAGCACGTTGAGGCGCCCGCGATGGGCCATGCCCAAGACGATGTCCTTGATGCCCAGCGCGCCGCCGCGCTTGATGATCTGCTCGAGCGCCGGAATGGTGGCTTCCCCGCCATCCAGGCCGAAGCGCTTGGTGCCGGTATATTTGACGTCGAGGAACTTCTCGAAGCCTTCGGCCTCGATCAGCTTGTTCAGGATCGCCTTCTTGCCCTCGGGGGTAAAGGTGATCTCCTTATCAGGGCCCTCGACGCGCTCCTGAATCCACTGCTTCTCATCCGGATCGGAGATATGCATGAATTCGATGCCGATGGTGCCGCAATAGGTGCGCTGGAGGATGGCCAGCATCTCCGGGACCGTGGCGTATTCCAGGCCCAGATAGTTGTCGATGAAGATCTTGCGGCTATAATCGGCCTCGGTGAAGCCGTAGCTCTTGGGGTCCAGCTCGGGGGCGGATTCGTCTTCCTTGAGCTTGAGCGGGTCCAGATCGGCATGCAGATGCCCGCGCATGCGATAGGCGCGGATCATCATGATGGCGCGGATCGAGTCCCGGGTCGCCTGCAGCACGTCGGCGACGCTCGCCTTGGCCACGCCCAACGCCTCGGCCTTCTTGGCGATGGCCTTCTCGGTCTTGACGGCGATCTCGCCCCAATTGCCGTCGAGCGCGCTCACCAGCTCGCCCGTCTCGCCCTGCGGCCAGTCCTTGCGGCCCCAGCTCGGCCCGTCGGCATTGCGCTGGGCCACGCCATCTTCATCGTCGAGCCGCGAGAAAAAGCCCCGCCAGGTCTCGTCGACACTGGCCGGGTCGGCCTTGAAGCGAGAATAGAGTTGTTCGATGTAGTCGGCGTTTCCTCCGTAGAGGAACGAAGTCAGCAAGAACGTGTCGTTCTTTTCCTGTCGTGTCATCGCTTTTGCCGCGAGGCCCTGCCCCGCCATCCTTCTCAACGAACCGGCGGGTTGCCGGTCTCAGCCGCGGTCAATTCAGTCCGGTTTACTATTGACCGCTTTTCCTTTGCATCCTGTTAAGACTTACGGCGCCCAGAGGCGCCGCAGCTTGCTCATCATAAGAACTAGCATCCAACCGTGACCGAAGCGCGACCGACATTGGTCGCATGGCTCCCTCATGCGGCGTTTTTTCGTCATGGCC
>NZ_JAUCDN010000307.1:0-3865 GCF_034675085.1 Devosia sp. | reverse complement strand
CCTTGCCCTCCTCGATGCCCGGCGCCCAGGGCTCCTCGATGGTGCTGGTCCACAATTCCGGCGCCACGGCCGGTCGGCCGCGCGTCAGCATGGAAGACGAAGTGGGAACGGTATCGCCGGTGACGATCTCGACGTTACAGCCATATCCCTTTTCCAGGACTGTCGCATGGATATGCGCCAGGGCGGCTGCGGATGGCCAGGTCATTTCGGCAATATCGATCACGCGATCGGTGCCGCACTGGGCGGCTGCGTCATCCTGGGCAAGGGCGGGAAGGCTGGCGGCGGACAATAGGGCAGCAGCCATCGCGGCGGCAATGCCACCGGATTTCGAAATCATCAGGTCAACTCCTGCTGTTATGGAATGCGGGAGACCATAAAGATGACAGAATTATGTGTCAAATCTGACAATATTTGAAGAATAACAGACAATCTATCCGATTTAAACTTGGACAAATAAACTTCTTATTTGAAAAATCTATTGTCACATCATGGTTTCTTGACTGGCAAAGATGGTGCCATGTAGAAATTTAATTGCAATAAAAGCAAAAAAATCTGAAAAATCCCAAAACCTGACTCAGGAGAACCGCATCAGGGCACGCTGCCGACCCAGCTTTTCCAGAGGTCCTGCCGCTCGGCAACGAAGCGATCCGCCACGCCCTCCACCGTCGCCCCGCTCTCGTTGAGCTGGGCCAGCAAAAGGTTCATCTCCGTCAGCGGCAGGCTGGCGCGCTGAAAATAGCCGGCGATGGCCGGCAGGTCGGTGAACACCCATTCGGCCAGCGCCACCACCACGGTTTCACCCGGGAAGGCGCTGGGCCGGGGCGCGGCGCAGCCCTGCTGGGCCAGGCAGGCCATGGCCTCGGCGTCATAGGCGCCCATGTCCAGCGCGGCAAAATCGAATTGCGCCAGCACCGCATTGGGTTGCCAGTAATAGAGCAGGAACGGCTCCTTGCGGCTCACCGCCTCGGCGATCAACCGGTCCATGGCGAAGCGGTTCTCCGGTTCGATCACCTCAACCAGCCCCTTGAGCCCCAGCGCCGCCACCAGGTTGCGGTTGATCAGCGAGCAGGCCCAATCCAGCGGGCAGGAGATGAAGGGCACCGGCTTGCCGCCATTGAGCGTTGGCAGGACCTGCTGCAATTGCGCCGCCCCCTTGAGCTCGGGATGGGCGGCGGCAACGAAGCCGGGCACGAACCAGCCTTCGAGCTGGGTCTGGGCGAAGCTGTTGGCGGCCGGACGCAGCATCTGCGCCGCGACGGCGGCATTCCACACCTCGGCCACCCGCGTCACCCACATTTCCGGCGCCACCGCCGGCTGTCCGGTCGAGCCCATGGCCGAGGCGGCGGCCGCCAGATCCCCCGGCATCACCCGCGTCTGGCAGCCATATTCCCGGGCCAGGAGCCGGGCATGGATTTCCGCCAGCACTTCCGCCGAGGGCCAGCCCATGCGCGCAATGGTCAGCGGCTGCGTGCCGCAGGGCGGCGGCGCCTCCGCCTCGGCCACCTCCGCCGCCGGCGTTCCGGCCCCCTGCTGCATCTGGTCCTGCGCCTGGTCGAGCACGGTGATCTGCGCCCATGCCGGCCCCGCCAGCATCAGTCCCAGCGTCAGCGCGATTGCCCGGCATACCCTTGCCGACATGAGCCCGGCTCCCTGTTTTTCCGCGTTGCCGCGCATGTGAAACCCGCCTGTATTAAGCAACTGTGCCTCTTGCGTCATTTGCCGCGCAATACCCGGTGACTCCGACTTCACAAATGTGCAAGACTTGACTCCAGCGGGGCGCATATTGCGCCCCCGAACCATGTTGTTGCGCCACTAGGGAGGGGGTCGACAGGACCGCCCGGCGCACAACCCAAACAGAGGGACCTCAATGTTCAAGAAAACCCTGACCCTGGCCGTCGCCGCCGCCGCGCTGACAATTGCCGCCCCGGCCCTCGCCGACGACGTCAAGATCGGTTTCCTGGCCGATGTGAGCGGCCCCATCGCCGGCTTCGCGCCCGGCATGGTGGAAGCGGGCAATCTGGCCATTGCCAATGTCAACGATCAGGGCGGCATCCTGGACGGCCAGAAGCTGATCTCGGTGAGCGCCGACAGCGAATGCGACAGCGGCAAGGCCGCCACGGCCGCCGACCGCCTGGTCAACGCCGAGAACGTCGTCGCCATTTTCGGCGGCTATTGCTCCGGCTCCACCATTGCCGGCGCCAATGGCTCGGCCATTCCGGGCAATGTGGTGATGATCTCGCCCGCCTCCACCGCGCCGGCCGTTGCCGAGCTCAACGACAATGACCTCGTCTTCCGCGACGTGGTTCCCGACTCCATCCAGGGCGTCAAGGCGGCGGAGCTGCTGCTGGCCCAGGGCGTCAAGGAAGTCGGCGTCACCTATGTCAACAACGACTACGGCTCGGGCCTGGCCGGCGCCTTTGTCGACGCCTTCGTCGCCGGCGGCGGCAAGGTTCTCGCCAATGTCGCCCATGAAGACGGCAAGGCCGACTACCGCCCCGAAATCGGCCAGATCGAAGCGGCCGGCGCCACCACGCTGGTCATTTACGGCTATGAGAATGCCGGCGGCGGCGCCATCCTCAACCAGGCCATCGAAGCCGGCTCGTTCGACCTGTTCATGGGCGGCGACGGCATGGCCGGCGAAGCCCTGCTCGCCAGCCGCAATGCGGCCGATCTGGAAGGCATGATCCTCACCCAGGCCGCCCCCGCCGAAGGCCCCGCCTTCGACGCCCTGGCCGCGCTCACCTCGGCCGTCGGCCAGGATGTGACCGGCACCTATGTGACCAACTCCTATGACGCCGTGTTCCTTTTGGCCCTGGCCATTGAGAAGAACGGCTCGGCCGAACGCGCCGGCGTCTCCGCCGCCCTGCGTGAAATCGCCAACGCCCCCGGCGAAACCATCCTGCCGGGCGAATGGGCCAAGGCCAAGGAGCTGATCGCCGCCGGCACCGACATCAACTACGAAGGCGCCTCCGGCTCCATCGAGTTCGACGCTGTCGGCGACGTTGCCGGTGCCATCAACTACTTCGTGGTCGAAGGCGGCAGCGTGGTCAACAAGGGCCTCATCCAGTAAGCTGGAGCCCACCTCAACCCTTTGCGGCCCGGGAGACACCTCCCGGGCCGTTTCAGTTGGAGCCCTTCATGCCGGACGACGAGACGCTCGCCTTCTACGCCGGCCATGCCGCCGATTATGTCCGGCACGGCTCCGGCCGTCCCAACCGGCATCTTCGCGCCTTCGCCGCCGCCCTGGCGCCCCGAGCGCGGGTGCTCGAGCTCGGCGCCGGCAGCGGCCGCGATGCTGCCTTCATGCTGGCGCAGGGCCTCGATATCGACCCCACCGATGCTTCCCCGGAGCTGGCCGAGCAAGCCGGCAGGCGCCTTGGCCGCGCCGTGCGGCTGATGCGGTTCGACCAGCTCGAAGCGGAAAATGCCTATGATGGCGTCTGGGCCTGCGCCAGCCTGCTGCATGCCCCCGCCGCCGAACTGGCCGACGATCTCGCCCGCATCCACACCGCCCTGCGGCCCGGCGGGCTGTTCGTCGCCAGCTTCAAGGCCGGCCAGGGCGAGGGCCGCGACGCCTTCGGCCGCTATTACAATTATCCCGATGCCGATACGCTGATGACTCGCTATCGCGCCGCCGCGGACTGGGCGGCGTTGACCCTCGAAACCGAGGCCGGCAGCGGCTATGACCGCCTGCCCACGCAATGGCTCTGGGTCACCGCCCGCAAATAGAGCGTTTTCAGGAAAAGTGGATACCGGTTTTCCGGTTCGGAAACGCGATAAAACAAAGACTTAGATCATTTCAGCGTTTCTACTAAACGGTGAAATAATCCAGCGTCGCCTCAGCCCGTTTCCGCGCCCGTGAGCG
>NZ_JAUCDN010000306.1:0-3875 GCF_034675085.1 Devosia sp. | reverse complement strand
CTCAAGCTCCATGAAGTGGATCTGACCCGGGGCGCGGTGCTCGAACGCGGCTGCGTCTATCTCGTGCCCCTTCAGGAAAGCCTCGATTTACCCGAGGCGGTCAGCGCCTCGGCCAATCCCAAAAGCTCCACCGGGCGGCTCGATGTCTTTACCCGCGTCATCGGCGACCAAGCCCGCGGCTTCGACCAGATGCCGGCGGGCTACAAGGGACCGCTTTATCTGGAAATCAGCCCGCGCACGTTTCCGGTGTTGGTGCGCACCGGCTCGCGCCTGAGCCAGATGCGGTTCCGCTCCGGCGATACGCGGCTCAGCATTGCCCAGCATCAGGCGCTCCACGCGGAGACGCCGCTGGTCTTCAACAATAATGCCCCGGTGGGCGACGGCGTGGCACTGTCCATCGATCTTCGGGGTGAAGGGCGCAACGGGCTTGTCGGCTTCCGTTCGCGCCGGCACACCGCCGTGGTCGATGTCGACAAGAAGGCGGCGCTGGATGTGCTGGACTTCTGGGACCCGCTGGTCAATCGCGGCCGGGCAGAGTTGATCCTGGACCCCGACGAATTCTACATCCTGGTAAGCGACGAGGCGGTGCATGTGCCGCCCACCCATGCCGCCGAAATGGTGCCGTTCGACCCGTTGGTGGGCGAGTTCCGCGTCCACTATGCCGGGTTTTTCGACCCCGGCTTCGGCCATTCCGCCGCCGGAGGCACCGGCAGCCGCGCGGTTCTGGAAGTGCGCAGCCGCGAAGTGCCCTTCCTGCTCGGCCATGGCCAGACCATCGGGCGTCTTATTTATGAAACCCTGGCCGAGCCGCCGGACCGGCTCTATGGCGCCGGCCTGGGATCGAACTACCAGGCCCAGACGCTCAAGCTCTCCAAGCATTTCAAGCCTTATGAAGGCTAAGCGCGGCGGCGGGCCACGCCATCGCATGGCGCGGCAGGCAAAGCCTTCGGGAAGAGCTTGACGCCTTCCTCAATTTCCCGCATCTATCGCGCCGACGCGGGTGTAGCTCAATGGTAGAGCAGAAGCTTCCCAAGCTTACGACGAGGGTTCGATTCCCTTCACCCGCTCCAGCGATCTTTCCAACCAGATGCAGCACCGTACAGGAACCCCAGCATTTCCGGGGATTTCAGCCTCGCGCGCGCGTAGGCATGTACGGCGAGGTCCAATGACAGCCAGCTAATTTTGCGGTAGCGTTGACGGTATCGAACCCGCCGTGTTGGAGCCGATACCGTAATGCCGTTGACCGACATCCAGATTCGTAACGCCAAGGCAGCCTCCAAACCAAGGAAGCTGGCCGACAGCGAAGGCCTTTATCTTTACGTGTCGACAACCGGCTCAAAATCCTGGCGATTGGATTATAGCTATTTCGGAAGGCGTAAGACACTTACCTTCGGCACCTATCCAACCCTGTCCTTGGGGGAGGCACGAGACCGGATGCGTGAGGCAAAAAGGCATCTTTCCGAAGGGATCGATCCGTCTTTGGCCAAGAAAAGGCAGCAACTTGCTGCAAAAGCTGCCGCCGGAGATACCTTTGGAGCCATAGTCGATGAGTTCATCGACAAACTCCGCCGGGATAAGCGCGCCGAGCCCACTATCGTCAAGAACGAGTGGATGTTGAAAAGCCTCTCAAAGAAGCTAACACCGTATCCGATTACGCAGATTACCGCGCGCGATGTTCTAGATGTCCTCAGCCGGGTTGAAAAAAGTGGTCGCGTGGAGAGCGCGCTGGCTACCCGCGCGGCCATTGGCCGAGTCTTTCGTTATGCCATTGCGACAGCGCGAGCCGAAGCTGATCCCACCTCCGCGCTCAGGGGCGCCCTGCAACGGCATGTCCCCACCAGCCATGCAGCCCTAACCTCGCGCGAGGACATGGGCGGGCTGATGCGCGCCATTTATAGCTATAAAGGCTGGCCTTCTTTAGTCGGCGTCCTGAAAATGCAGGCCATTTGTTTTGCGCGCCCAGGCGAGACCCGCACCATGGAATGGGCCGAACTGGATCTCGATAAGGCTGTTTGGACGATCCCCGCGGCTAAGACAAAAATGCGCCGAGAACATCAAGTGCCACTTTCCCATCAGGCAATGGCGGTCATAGAGGACATGAAGGTGTACTTCGGCGACAAGCCTCACGTGTTCCCCTCAATGATGTCCGGGAAGAAGCTACTGTCAGAAAACTCAATGAATTCCGCATTGCGGCGCATGGGTGTCGGTAGCGCAGAACACACTGCGCACGGCTTTCGGTCCACCGCAAGCACGATCCTCAACGAGGCCGGAGAATTCAGCGCCGATGCCATTGAGGCTCAACTCGCCCATCTTGATACCCGCGCAGTCCGACGCATTTACAACCGCTCGACCTATTGGGAAGAGCGGGTACGTATGATGCAGTGGTGGGCCGATCTTCTCGATGAAGTGCGACTGGGGTAAACGATTGAACGTGACGTCCTGCCCGTCCACGGCTGAGGCAAATGTGCCAAAGATATCTGCCGCCCAATCGCCGCTGCAAACTGTAGCCTTGTGGCCCAATTTGTCTCTCAGTTCACCATGAATGGAGTGACCGCTTAGCGCCCCAATGCGGTCATTAGAAGGGTGATTTCGAACTCCCCAAAGCGGCCGTCCTTTGGCTGCAACTCGCGTGTCTTTGCAGGGCTGGGTAGCCGGCCGACAGCTGCAAGCTAGGAACTGGTCGAAGCAGACATTCTTAATCGCACGCGCCATCGCTCGCTCGGTTTTGCCTCATAGCGCAAGGCCGTTCCAGCGAGCGAAGGGTTGGTTCTAGAACCTCTCCGAAGCCTGATGAGGGCGAGCTGAAATTTTAGTCGCGACCACCTCAATTTTTGCACGGACTTCCGGAATGAGCCAGTTTCTAAGCGCCAGATGAACGACAGTCTCGAGTTCAAGCTTAGAAGAATCCTGCAGCTGCGCAGCACTGCCGCCGCCCATTCCACCAAACTCATTGAGCATTAGCCCGGAGCCGTGGGCTATCCGTGACCGCAATTTGTAGAACTGGTGCTTTTCTTCTTCGTGGCCAGGAACCGCCTCATCGAGCAGAATGCGAAAGCCGCGAACCACACCGTCAATATTCCCGCATTGAGGACATTCGTGGTCCACGGCTTTAGGAGCGATAGCTTCCAGGGCAGTGACAAGCGCAACCAGCCCAGCGGAGTCGGAGATGTGCTCCAACTCGGGGTATCGGCCGTACCAATGCGCTGCGACGTCGAACGCGTCTCGATCCGCCTCGCTCATGGCATGATAATTGTCGAGCATCTCATCGATATTGTCGGGCAAGGTGAACCCCCCGAGATTGTCGACCCGCCCCTGATAATAGGCATCGGCTTGAATTTGCCGGATAGCGGGCATCTCCTTGATGTCGAGGAAGCCCGCACCTGAGGGCACTGGATACGTGTATCCTTTCTGCGCGTAATATGATCCGCCTGACGGCGTCATCACCCAGTCTTTCTCCACTGAGCGGGGCGTAGGAAAAATATGGGCGTCGGCCAACGCATTGAGCAGCGAGATGAGCTTGGCCGTTGCGACGGCCCGTCTTCTACTGTCGATGGCGATGTGCTCGGTCCCTAGGTAATTAAACTCGAGAATGAAGGGCCACTTGCCATAGAATTCTCTCGGTTTGGGGGCATCTGTGTGGACAGGAACGATCTGGAATTCGTTCCGGTATCGGTAGGCCCCGACAATCTTGATGTCGCTGAACGCGTGCTGGCGGATGTGGAAGAGCTGCGAGGTCAATAACAGAACCTCTAGGGCCGCCTCTATGGCATCAATGTCATTGTCACGCAGGCTGGGTCCGGCTTTCGCGTCCAGGAGCCTGCGTGTTGATTGTCGCCAGGAACTGACCCGGGATTGTCATTGAGAAGTGACCCGGT
>NZ_JAUCDN010000305.1:0-3883 GCF_034675085.1 Devosia sp. | reverse complement strand
CCGCTGGTCTATCGCCAGTCGGCCTGGACGCGGTTGACCCATTGGCTGTGGGCGCTGTGCCTGTTCTTCCTGCTGCTCAGCGGCCTGCAAATCTTCAACGCCCATCCCGCGCTCTATATCGGGCAGGAATCGGGCTTCGACTACGACAATGCCGTTTTGCGCATCGGCGCGGTCAACAGCCAGAGCGGGCCGCGCGGCCGCACCACGGTGCTGGGGCGGGACTTCGACACCACCGGCGTGCTGGGGATGAGCGGACCGGCCGAGCGGCCCAGCTTCACCGCCTTTCCGGGCGCGCTGACCATTCCCTCTTATCGCGACCTGGCCACCGGACGGGTGGTGCATTTCTTCTTTGCCTGGATTTTCGTCGGCACGCTGTTCGTCTGGCTGGCGGCGAGCCTTTTCAACGGGCATTTGCGCCGCGATATCCTGCCCTCGGGGGAGGATCTGCGGGAACTGCCCGGCGACGTGGCCGCCCATGCGCGATTCCGGCTCGGCAAGGGGCGGCGCTATGGTCCGGTGCAGAAGCTGAGCTATTTTCTCGTGCTGTGCGTCCTCTTCCCATTGATCATCGCCACCGGTCTCACCATGAGCCCGGGCCTTAATGCGGCCGCGCCCTGGATGCTCGATCTGTTCGGAGGGCGACAGACCGCGCGGACCATCCATTTCCTCGCCATGCTGACGCTGGTGATCTTCTTCATCGTCCATATGCTGATGGTGCTGGCGGGCGGACCGCTCAATACACTGCGCGCCATGGTGACGGGCTGGTATCGCACCGGCCCCGGCACCCCGCCCGGCCAAGGAGACAGGCCATGAGCCGGCTTATTACCCGCCGCAATTTCCTCTCCGCCTCGGTGGCGGCCGGCTCGGGGCTGGTGCTGGCCGGGTGCGACCAGTTCGATTTCCTCGGCCAGCGCGGCCATCCCCTGCGCCAGGCCATGGAACAGGCCAACGTGCTGACCTATCGGGCGCAGCGGGCGCTGATCGGCGATGCCGTGCTGGCGCGCGAATATGCCGCCAGCGAAATCCGCCAGGGCATGAAGCCCAATGGCTCGGTGGAACCCTCGACCCCGGAATATCTGTTCCTGCGCATGCAGGATTTTGCCGGCTATCGGCTGAGCGTGAAGGGGCTGGTGGAGCGGGAGGTGAGTTTTTCGCTGGATGAATTGCGCAACATGCCGGCGCAGAGCCAGATCACGCGGCATGACTGCGTCGAGGGCTGGAGCGCCATTGCCAAATGGACCGGCACGCGGCTGGGGCCGCTGCTCGACCTGGCGGGCGCGAAGCCGCAGGCGCGGTTCTGCGTCTATCAATGCTTCGACAATATCCAGCGTACGCCCATGGGCGACATACTCTACTATGAAAGCTCGGACCTGATCGACGCCTATCATCCGCAAACCATCCTGGCCTATGGGCTCAATGACCAGATGCTGCCGGTGGCCAATGGCGCGCCCATTCGCCTGCGCATCGAGCGGGCGCTGGGCTACAAGCAGCCCAAATACCTGCACACCATCGAGCTGGTGGACGATCTTTCCGGCTTCGGGCAGGGCAAGGGCGGCTATTGGGAAGACAATGGCTACGATTGGTACGGGGGGATCTGAGGGGCGCAACCCCGCCATGCATGGCCAAAATCCGCAATTTTCTTGCCAAGTGGGCGCAACTGCCCCATATGAGGGCAGCGTTGCCGCCCGTGATGGCGGCAAACGGACTTCTCTTCTTATCCGCGAGCGGTGAGCGGCGAAGTCGACCCAGATGCAGTGATGTCCGGGTTTGAGCCAGCACCCGCGCGATATTCCCTATCGCCCGATTGCCATTTTGTGCTGCCGCCTTTGGGCCGGCGGTTTTCCGCGCGCTGGATTATCCTGCGCGCCATCCGCGCCTTTTGGCGCAGAAAGACATATTCCGTGAGTGATTTTACTTCCCTCGGCCTGCCGCAAATTCTCATCGGCAGCCTGACGGCCGGGGGCTTTACCACCCCTACCAAGATCCAGAGCCAGTCCATTCCCAAGCTGCTCGAAGGTCGGGACATGATGGGTATCGCCCAGACCGGTTCGGGCAAGACGGCGGCGTTCGGCCTGCCGATCCTGGCCGGTATCCTGACCCTGAACGGCCGGCCGCGGCCGCTGACCACGCGGGCGCTTATCCTGGCGCCGACGCGCGAGCTGGCAGTGCAGATCGACGAGAATATCCGTAAATTCGCCGGCTCGAAGATGAAGCTCGATACCGTGCTGCTGCTGGGGGGCGTGTCGCGCTACCACCAGGTCAAGAAGCTCGAACGCGGCGCCGATATCGTGGTGGCGACGCCCGGCCGCCTCAAGGATTTGATGGACGACGGCAAGATCCGCCTCAATGAAACGCGCTGGCTGGTGCTGGACGAGGCCGACCGCATGCTGGACATGGGCTTCATCGCCCCGGTGCGCCACATCGTCAAATCCATCGGCATGAAGCGCCAGACCATGATGTTCTCGGCCACCATGGCGCCCGAAGTCGCCGATCTGGCCCGCACGCTGCTGCAAGACCCGGTGCGGGTCGATGCGTCGGTCGCCGGCTCCACCGTGGTCAAGATCGACCAGCGGGTGATCCTGTCCGGGGCCAAGGCCAAGCGCGGCGTGCTCAACGAGTTGCTGGCCAGCGACGAGGAGAAGATGGAACGCGTCATCATCTTCTCGCGCACCAAGCACGGCGCCGACCGCGTGGCCAAGAATCTGGAGATCGACGGCCATCGCGCCGCCGCCATCCATGGCAATAAGAGCCAGAATGCCCGCCAGGCCGCGCTCAAGGGCTTTGCCTCGGGCGAGGTGCGGATCCTGGTCGCCACCGACATTGCCGCACGCGGCATCGACGTGCCCGGCATCACCCATGTGGTCAATTACGAACTGCCTGATGACCCGGAAAATTACGTCCATCGCATCGGCCGCACCGGGCGCAATGGCGCCACGGGCATTGCCATCACGCTGTGCGACGGCACCGAGCGCACCAAGCTGCGCGATGTCGAGCGGCTGATCCGGCGCACCCTGCCGGTGAGCGGGGATCTGCACACCGCCAACGACACCGGCGTCACCGAAGCGCCGCGCAAGCCGGCCGGCCGGCCGGGCCCGCGCTCGGCCCGCAATCCGCGCGCCGCGGCGGCGGTGGACCGCCGTTCGCCGGCCGAGCGGCGTCCTTTTGCCGAATTTGGCCGCGAGACGGCCGGAACGGCCCAGCCCGAGGGCAAGAAGCCTGCTGCCGGCAAGGCCAAGCCACGCTGGAACAAGGGGCAGAAGGAAGCGGCCCGCCAGAACCAGAATGGTCGCGCCAATGCCGGCAACCGTCCGCGCAAGCGGGCCGCTGCAGAGGCGTAAAGACGAGGGCGGCCTGTGGGCCGCCCTTATGCTACCGAGGCGAGGGAGAGGATATCGCGGCTGGTGTCGGCTTCGCCGGTGGGGGCGAGGCGGCTGAGGAAGGATCTGGCCCAATCCTCGACATTGTGGCGCTTTGCGGCGGCCATCAGCCCCTGCCAGCGGCGCCGGCGCTCAGGCAAATCCATATCGAGCGCCATGCGCAGCGCTTCGGCGGTTTCATCGGTATCAAAGGGATTGACCAGAAGGGCATCCTCGAAAATCTCGGCGGCGCCGGCAAAACGCGACAGCACCAGCACTCCCGGATCGCCGGGATCCTGCGCGCCGACAAATTCATGGGCCACCAGGTTCATGCCGTCGCGCAGCGGCGTCACCAGCCCCACCCGCGCCAGCCGGTAAAGCCCGGCGAGGCTGGGCTGGCCATAGGCGCGCTTGACATAGGTGAGGGGCTGCCAGTCGGGCTCGGCAAAACGGCCCATGACGCGCCCGCAGGCGGCATCGAGCGCGGCGCCGGTGTCCTGATATTCGGGAATGGTGTCGCGTGAGGG
>NZ_JAUCDN010000304.1:0-3895 GCF_034675085.1 Devosia sp. | reverse complement strand
GGGCGAGTGCGGCAACGCCGGCGCGGGCCGAGGCCGCGTCATCCTCGGGGCCTCCCTCCATGACCACCAGCGCGTCCATGCCGCCGGCGAGCAGGATTTCGATGCGGTCGCGCGCGATGCCATAGGTTCCTGGCAGCTCCAGAGCATCCGCCAGGGCCATGAGGCCGGAGCTGCCCGCCGCCGCATAGATGAGACGCCCGCCCTTTTCGAGGCTGGAGGCGGCCAGCGCCGCGCCGCGGGCAATGTCGGGAACGGCTTCGGCCACGGCCTGCGCGGCCTGCGCCTGCGCCGCCGCCAGGATCGCCAGCGCCTCCTCAGGCGCCATCATGTCGAACCCGGGCGCCCGCGCATGGGTCATTTCAGTCTGCGTCGCGCTCATGCGGTCCTCCTGCCGGTAGTAATGCCAAAAAAATACCACTTGTCCAGCCCGAGGGGGGCGGATAAGTCCGGGGCGAACGGAAAAGCGATAAATAGTCCAATAAGACCAGCGCCGTGCGGCGGAACGGCGGAAACGCCGTTTAGGGCTTGGTGAATGGTATTTTATTGGTATTATGCGACAGCGGAAGCGCGCCTTGGCCGCTTCCACCATGAGATGATAGGGATCGGGCCGCCGGTTGCAACAGGCGAAGGGGGACATATTGGCCGACGTGTCGAACAGTTTCTTTGCCGATGGGCCGGTGGTCCTGCCTTCGGGGGGGCCGCTTTATCTCCAGCTCAAGCGCTGGATCGAGGATGCCATTCATCGCGGCGCCATCAACCCCGGCGACGCGCTGCCCTCCGAGCGCGACCTGGCCACGCGCGTGGACGTGTCGCGCGTGACGGTGCGCAAGGCGGTGACGCAGCTGGTCAAGGACGGCGTATTGGTGCAGCGGCACGGCTCGGGCACCTTCGTGGCCTCGCCCAGCCAGCGCGTCGAGCAGTCGCTGTCCCAGCTCACCTCCTTCACCGAGGACATGGCGCGGCGCGGCATGGCGGTGCGGGCCGAATGGCTCGATCGGGGGCTCTACCTGCCCTCGCCGGAGGAAACCGTGATCCTGGGGCTTTCGGCCGGCGAGCGCGTGGCGCGCATCGCCCGCCTGCGCCTGACCGAGGATACGCCGCTGGCCATCGAGCGCGCCAGCCTTTCGACCAGCGTGCTGCCCGACCCGGCCGGCATCGGCGATTCGCTCTATAAATATCTCGACAAATCCGGCAAGCGCCCCATCCGCGCCATCCAGCGCATCCGCGCCGCCAATCTGGGACCGGAGGATGCGCATCTGCTGCAGGTGCCGGTGGGCTCGGCCGGGCTCAATATCGAGCGCACATCCTATCTCGCCTCCGGGCGTGTTATCGAATTCACCCGCTCCATATATAGGGGCGACACCTATGATTTCGTCGCCGAGCTGCGTCTCGGCGATTCCCCAGCCAATGGAGCCAGCAAGCCGTGACCGTGACGCCCCCCACCTTCATGCGCCAGGAAGTGGACGCCATCCCCGGCGTCGTCGCCAATTTCCTCGATCGGAGCGGGCCGGTGCTCGATGCCGCCGCCGCTGCCCTGCGCGCGCGCGATCCGTCGACGGTGGTGACCGTGGCGCGCGGTTCGTCCGACCACGCCTGCACCTATCTCAAATATGCCATCGAGCTGACCCTGGGCCTGCCCGTGGCCTCCATCGGTCCCTCTGTCGCCTCGATCTACGGGCGCGACCTGAAGCTCGACCATTGCGCCGCCATCGCCATTTCCCAATCGGGCAAGAGCCCCGATATCGTGGGGCTGGCCCAGTCGGCCCGCCGCTCGGGCGCCTCGACCATCGCCATCACCAATACGCCCGGCTCACCGCTGGCCGATGCCGCCGATTTCACCGTGGACATGCTGGCCGGCGTGGAGCAATCGGTTGCTGCGACCAAGACTTTCGTCACCTCGGTGGTGGCCGGGCTGGCGCTGGTTGCCCGCTGGAGCGGCGATGCCGCCCTGCACAAGGCGGTAGACGATTTGCCTCGGGCGCTGGCCGAGGCCGTTGCCTGCGACTGGTCGGACATGATCGGGGCGCTGGATGGGCAGAACGCCCTTTACGTGCTGGGGCGGGGCCCCGGCCTGGCCATCGCCCACGAGGCGGCGCTCAAGTTCAAGGAAACCTGCAATGTCCAGGGCGAGGCCTATAGTGCCGCCGAGGTCATGCATGGCCCGGTAGCCGTGGTGACGCCGGGCTATCCGGTGCTGGGACTGGCGGCGCGCGACGCCGCCGAGCCCTCGGTGGCCGACATGACGCACAAGCTGGCCGGGCAGGGCGCCATCGGCTTCCTCACCAGCGACCGCCCGGGCGCTGCCAAACGCCTGCCTTTTGCCGCCACCGGCCATCCGCTGACCGATCCGCTGGCGCTGATCGTCACGTTCTATGGCTTCGTGGAGGCCCTGGCCCGTCATCGCGGCTTCAACCCCGACAAGCCCGTGGCGCTCAAGAAGGTGACGGAAACCTTATGAGCGATCTTCTCTCCATAAAGGGCGCCCGTATATTCGATGGGCATGACTGGCACGAGCATGCCGCGCTGCTGGTCGAATTCGGCCACGTGTCGGCCATCGTGCCGGAAGCCGAGATTCCGGCCAATGCCGCACAGGTGAGCCTCGAAGGCGGCCTGCTGGTGCCCGGCTTCATCGATTTGCAGGTCAATGGCGGAGGCGGGGTGTTGTTCAACAACGATCCCAGCCTCGAAGCCATCCGCACCATTTGCGCCGCCCACGCCCCCTTCGGCACCACGGCGCTGCTGCCGACGCTGATCACCGATACGCCGGCGGTCAACATCGCCGCCATCGCCGCCGGAAAAGCCGCCGCCGAAGCAGGCGTGCCCGGCTTTCTCGGCCTGCATCTGGAAGGCCCGCATCTGGCGCTGGCGCGCAAGGGCACGCATGATCCGGCCCTGATCCGCCCGATGGACGACGAGGATCTGTCGCGCCTTGTCGCGGCTCGCGCCGCCCTGCCTAATCTTCTGGTGACGGTTGCCGCCGAAACCGTGCGCCCCGAGCAGATCGCTGCGCTGGCCGAGGCCGGCATCATCGTCAGCCTGGGCCATTCCGATACCGACGGCGCCACCGCCGCCGCCGCCTTCGCCGCCGGGGCGAGCATGGCCACGCATCTGTTCAACGCCATGAGCCAGCTCGGCAATCGCGAGCCGGGGCTGGTGGGCAGCGTGCTCACCCATGATGGCGTGCATGCCGGGCTCATTGCCGATGGCATTCACGTGCATCCCGCCGCCATCGAGATCGCGCTGCGCGCCAAAAAGGGCAGTGGCCACATCTTCCTGGTCACCGACGCCATGTCCCAGACAGGCACCGACATCAAGGTGCTCACCCTCAACGGCCGCACCATAACCCGCGCCGACGGGGCGCTGCGGCTGGCCGATGGAACGCTGGCCGGCGCCGATCTCGACATGATCGACGCGGTGGAGTTCATGCATTCCCGCATCGGCCTGCCGCTGGAGGAAGCTCTGCGCATGGCCTCGCTCTATCCGGCCCAGGCCATGGGGTTGGAGGCCGAAATGGGCCACCTGCGTCCCGGCGCCATCGCCAGCTTCGTGCATCTGACCGCAGAGCGTCAGGTGGGCGCCACCTGGATCGCCGGCAGGGAGATGTGGCGGGCCTGAGCGGGCCTGGTCATAGCCCGATAGCACCGCATCCACCACGCGGCTCCTCCCCCTCTGAAGGGGGAGGGCCGGGGGGCGCTTTGAAGCTCACCGCCCGCTCGCCACATTCCCCGCTCCCCCTCCCGATTCCAGTCATATTGCCGCCATATCCCCGCCCCGCGCGGGAAGCGCGCCGGCGTGCACCGCCTGCTCCAGAAGCGGTTTCAGTGCCCGGTCCGGAGCCGAAAGCTCCCGGAAACCTGCATATTTAACGTTTCCTTCAGTCAGGTTAACGAGGGGT
>NZ_JAUCDN010000303.1:0-3899 GCF_034675085.1 Devosia sp. | reverse complement strand
GACGGCCTTGCCATCCTCACGGATATTGCCCAGCGGGAAGCTGCGATTGGCCTGGCTCGCGGCCTCGATCACGCTGCCCAGCGGCACGCCATATTGGCGCAGCTTCGTCGGATCGGGCGCGATGCGGATTTCCTCGGGGCGTCCGCCGACAAGGAAGCTGATGCCGACATTATCGACCTTGGCGATCTCGGTGCGCAGCTTGAAGGCCAGCTCGTAGAGGCTCGCGTCGTTCCACTGGCCTGCGGCTCCGGGCTTGGGTGTAAGGGTCAGGACGACAGCCGGCACATCATTGATGCCGCGCACCGTCACCTTGGGATCGGGGATGCCGACGGGCTTCCTGTCCCAATTGGCGCGCAGCTTTTCCTCGATCCGGATCGCCGCGTCCTCGGGGTTCGATCCGACGAGGAAGCGGGCCGTCACCATCACCCCGTCGTCTTGCGCCTGCGTATAGACATGCTCCACGCCATCTACGCTCTTGACGATCGTCTCCAATGGGATGCCGACCAGTTCGGTCGCGTCGGCGGCGGAGAGGCCTGGGGCCATCACCTGAATGTCCACCATCGGCACGCTGATCTGCGGCTCCTCCTCCCGGGGGATGGAAAGAAGAGCCAGCAGACCAACGGCGATCGCCGCGAGGAGAAACAGCGGCGTCAAGGGCGAGGCAATGGTGGCCCTGGTGAGGCGACCGGAAATGCCGAGATTCATGGGCGCGTAGCCTTGGGCTTGCCGGGGGAGAACAACGTGTCGCCGGCAGACACACCGCTCAAGATCTCGACCATGGCGGGGTCGGCCGTCGGCGCGATCTGGACCGGCACCATGCTAAGCCGCTTGCCTTCGCTCACAACCTGAACCTGATCTATCCCGTAGCGCGTGGTGACGAATGTGCGCGGCACCACCAGTGCCTTGCGCGTGCCGATCTCGACCGATGCGCTCACGCGGCGGCCGACGAATTGCGTTGAGAGGCCAGGCAGCGTCGCATCGACACGAACCTGGCCTCCGGTGATCGCAGGATAGACCTGCGTCACGCTGCCCTGGCGCGACCCAGAAGGCACCCCTGCATTATTTTGTCCGCCATCATTCAATGCTGGATCGTCAACGATCACGCGCGCGCCGGGTCGGATCTGTCCGGCAACGGATTCTGGCAGCATCAAGCGTAGGACGGGCGGGCCTGCGGTGACGGTCGCGATCGACATGCCCGGCGCGACCGGCGCGCCTGCGGGAATATCGGCGCGCAGCACACGCCCGCTTGCCGGGGCGATCACCGCCCCCTGCCCCGCGACGCTGGCACTGGCGCCCTGCTGCGCCCGCGCTGCGGCAACCTGCGCGTCGGCCGCGCGGGCGGCGGCGACGGCCTGATCCAGACGCGCCTTCGCATAGACGCCGTTGTTGTAGAGGTCGCGGATGCGCGCGAGGTCCGCATTGGCTCGCGCCGCTTCCGCCTGAGCGGCGGCCGCCTGCGCACCGTAGGCGCTCGTCTCGTAGCCAAGCCGCGAGTCGACGATCATGCCGATGCGCTGGCCCTTCTGCACCGTATCCCCGGCGCGCACCGAAAGGGAGGTCAATATGCCGGGGATGCGGGCGAGGACTTCGGCCTGGTCGCGGGTGGCGATCTCCGCACCAACTGCCTTCATATCCGCGATCTCCTTGGGGACGAGTCGCACCATGTCGCCTGCGGGCAATGTCGCCGACGCCTCGTCCTGCTCCGGCTGACTGCCGCACGCCGATAACGCCAACGCGGCGCTTGCCAACCAGAGCCACTTGCCCCTGCCGCTCATCATGCCGCTCATTCCCCTCTTTCGCCCTTAGCCGCCGAGCACCGGCAAACCGGCGTCTTTCCATGCGCCGATGCCGCCGGCGAGATGCGTGTCGATCGCGCTCTGGGCCTGCGCGCACTGGTCGAGCGCCTGCCCGGAACGCCGCCCGCCCGCGCATTGCAGCACGACCGTCCGTCCTTCGGGATCAGGGATGTTACGAGGTGAAAAGCCCGACAGCGGCATGTTTACTGCGCCTGCGATGTGGCCGGTCGCAAACTCGCCGGCCTCGCGCACGTCGATCAGCAGCGCTTTGCCGTCCTTCAGCATGGCGTCCAGCTCGGCGGGGCCGATCTCGCGGTGAGCATCACGTTTCTTGAATCCGAACATGGTTGCCTCTTTCAATTTGTGGATTGCATATAACGTGTAATGATTATATTAGTCAATGTCATTGAATGAGGAAGGATCGCAGATGGGCAAGCCGTTGATCGTGGTATTGGGCGCAGGTCTGGGAGGCACGATCGCCTCCTATGAGATCAAGGCCGCCGTCAAAGGCCGCGCCGACGTGATGACCGTATCCGACACGGATACCTATAGCTTCATCCCCTCCAATCCGTGGGTCGCCGTGCGCTGGCGCGAGCCGGAGGCGATTCAGGTCCATCTCCCCCCGGTGTTCGCGAAAAAGAAGATCGGCTTTACCTCGGTCGGCGCCAAGCGACTCCATGCGAGCGAAAAGCGACTCGAACTCAATGACGGAACATCAATCACTTACGATTATCTTGTAATCGCGACCGGCCCCGATCTGGCCTTTAACGAGATCGAAGGGCTGGGGCCGCAAGGCCATACCGTCTCCGTCTGTCAGACCGCACATGCCGCCGACGCGGCCGATGCCTTCGACGCCTTCGTGGAAAATCCCGGCCCGATCGTCGTCGGCGCGGTCCAGGGCGCGTCCTGCTACGGCCCGGCCTATGAATTTGCGCTGATCCTCGACACCGAGCTGCGCCGGCGCAAGATCCGTGACAAGGTGCCGATGACCTTCGTCACCGCCGAACCCTATATCGGACATCTCGGCCTCGATGGCGTCGGCGACACCAAGAGCCTGCTCGAAAGCGAGCTGCGCGACCGTCATATCAAATGGATCACCAATGCGCGCGTCGCCAAGGTCGACGCCGGCCTCATGCACGTCGAGGAAGTGAACGATGATGGCTCGGTCAAGAAGGCGCATGATCTGCCCTTCGGCTATTCGATGATGCTCCCGGCCTTCCGCGGCGTTCCCGCGGTCAGCAATATCGAGGGGCTGACTAATCCCCGCGGCTTCATCATCATCGACAAGCACCAGCGCAATCCGGCGTTTCCGGAAATATTCGCGCTCGGTGTTTGCGTCGCCATTCCGCCGACCGGACCGACCCCGGTGCCGGTGGGCGTGCCCAAGACCGGCTTCATGATCGAATCCATGGTGACGGCGATCGCCGCCAACCTCGCTTTGATCCTCGAGGGCAGGGAGCCGACCGCCGAAGCGACATGGAACGCCGTCTGCCTTGCCGACTTCGGCGATGGCGGCGTGGCTTTCGTCGCCCAGCCCCAGATTCCGCCGCGCAACGTCAATTGGGCATCCAGCGGCAAGTGGGTCCATTTGGCCAAGATCGGCTTCGAGAAATATTTCCTGCGCAAAGTCCGCAAGGGCGAGAGCGAGCCTTTCTACGAAAAGCTGGCGATGCACGTCATGGGCATCCGCAAGCTGCGTTTCTGATCGTCATTTAGCGAAGGAGTGCAAAGATGACTCTCGATCGTGCCGTGATGGCGTTCGCCGGATGTGTCGTGTTGCTGGGTGTCGTCCTGTCGCTGACCGTGCATCCGTGGTGGATCGCGCTCACCGCTTTCGCCGGCCTCAACATGATACAGGCCAGCTTCACCGGCTTCTGCCCCGCCGCGATGGTATTCAAGGCGCTGGGCGTCCGTCCGGGGACCGCCTTCAAATGATCCGCAAGAGGGCGCTCCCCCGCCCCCTCTTGGCCTGCCTGCTCGCGAGCGTCGCCATGCCGGCCCAGGCGACGACGCTGGAAGAGGCGATCGCGGCCGCCATGAACCATGCGCCCGAAATAGAAGCGGCCCGTGCTGACGCGGATGCCGCCGATGCCCGGATCAAGG
>NZ_JAUCDN010000302.1:0-3900 GCF_034675085.1 Devosia sp. | reverse complement strand
CGATAGGGCATGCCCATGATGCCGGCGACGCCGGGGATCACCGCCTTCACCCCGGGGATGAAGCGGCCGATGAACACCGCCTTGCCGCCATGGCGGGCAAAGAAGATCTCGCCCCGCGCGATGAGGTCGCGGTGGTGGCGGAAGGGCCAGATTTCCTTGATCGTGCCCTTCAGAAAATGCCCGATGGCATAGGAGAGCGCGTCCCCGATAATGGCGCCGATGACGGCGGCGAAATACACTTCCCAGAAGGGCAGGCGCCCTTCGGCGATGATGCCGCCGGCCAGCAGCAGCACCGGGGTGGAGGGAATGAACAGCCCCAGAATGAACACCGCCTCGCCGATGGCAACGGCGAAGATGAACCAGAAGGTGAGCCAGAAATTGCCGGAAATGGTATTGAGGAAGGCTTCGAGATAGCTCGACACGGTATGGAAGATATCGAACATGCCGGCGGGGCCTCGCTTCTCACGCGGTGACACCACCGGAGGCTGATTTATGATCGCTCCGGCCGGATCGCTCAAGCGCAAAGAATTGTGTTCGCCGGGCGCCGATGTCGCGAGAGCTTCACAATGGCGGGAACGGGCGTGGTTGCGAGGCAGCGACCTGCCCCAACATCACCCCCTCCTTGATCCATCCCCGCAAGGGGAGGGTGAGCACTGAACCATCGTGGATTCTTGATTTTGCACATGTGATAGCCCCTGCGTGTGCGATGGAGCGGGTGCATTCACCACGATTTTTTTGTTTCGCCCTTGAACCTTTGCGCCGCTGCACCATTTTATCAGGGCGGCGCCGGGCCCCTCTGACGAGAGTGCATTCATGCTCTCGTGATGTCGGAGCTGCTCCGAATTGACATGGAGATGGTCCGGCGATGGAATCGCTTCTTGCCGCCCTGATGGGCGATTTTCTGGGTACACCCGTTTATTTCTGGGTCGCGTTCATCGCGATCGTCATCGGCCTTCTGGTCTTCGACCTGGGCATATTGCATCGCGACGAACACGAGATCGGCGCCAAGGAAAGCCTGGGGCTCTATAGTTTCTACGTCGCCATCGCGCTGGCCTTCGGCGGCTGGGTGTGGTGGCAGCGCGGCGCCGAGGCGGGGCTGGAATTCTATACCGGCTATCTGATCGAGCAGTCGCTGGCGATGGACAACATGTTCGTCATCGCCACCATCTTCAGTTTCCTCGCCATTCCCCGCCTTTATCAGCACCGCGTGCTGTTCTGGGGCATTCTGGGCGTCATCGCCTTCCGCGCCATCCTGATCGGGCTGGGCGCGGCGCTGGTGCATTCCTTCAGCTGGATCCTGTTCGGCTTCGGTGCCTTCCTGATCTTTACCGGCGTCAAGATGTTCAGCCACAAGGACGAAGAGCACGACATCGCCGCCAATCCGGTCTTCGCCTTCATCACCAGCCGCTTTCGCGTCACCAAGGAGTTGCAGGGGCGCAATTTCACCGTCAAGCAGCCCGACCCCAAGACCGGGAAACTGGTGACCTGGCTGACGCCGCTGGCGGTGGCGCTGATCATGGTGGAAACCGTCGACCTGATCTTCGCGGTGGATTCGGTGCCCGCCGTATTCGCGGTGACGCAGGACACCTTCATCGTCTACACGTCCAACATCTTCGCCATTCTGGGCCTGCGGGCGCTGTATTTCGCCCTTGCCGCCGCCATGGGGCGCTTCCGCTACCTGCAAACGGCGCTGGCCATCGTGCTGGTGCTGGTGGGCATCAAGATTTTCCTCGTGCCCGTGGGCATCAAGATCGACACCCTGCTCTCGCTGGTCGTCACCGTGGGCATCCTCGCCGGCGGCGTGATCTTCTCGCTGTGGAAGACCCGCAACGCGCCGCTGGCCGAAGACGATCCGACCCCAACGCCCGGCGCCAGACCCCCGCGAGCGGAGCGGCGGTTGACGCCGCTCCGCCCTCGGGGCTAGCATGGCCCCGTTCCAGCCAAGAGGTTCGTGCCGAAATGATCTGAGACCCCGCCCCGGACGCAGGACTGCCCTTTTCCACGCGCTTGCGTCGGCATTGGGCATGGATGCCGTCCCGAGCAGGATCAGGTCCGCGCCGGATCGCCTTCGGCCCGTGAGGCGTCGTCTTAGGCGCCGCACCCGTTCCCCCTCCCGGCATCCGCTCCCCTCGCGTTCCCTTCCGCTTTCGCGCGGCGTCTTCTGGCGCCGTCTGTTCCATGACACCCCGCCGCGCCGCTGGCCGGCGGGAAAGGAGAGCTATTGCCATGCCCAAGAACATCTTCCAGCGGCCCCAGCCGATCAAACGCAGCAGCAACGTGCCGCGTCATGGCGCGCCCCTGCCCATGAGCCGCCTCGAGGCGCGCCGGGTCGCCCAGCCCAAGACGGACAAGGAGACCCCGCCCCTGCCCGCGCTCGAAACCCTGCTGGGCAAGACGCCGCAGTCCTGACACGCGCAAAGGCCGGGGGTGAACCCTCCGGCCTTCTTGCTGACACGGACTGTCCGGACAAAGGGGCAAGCTGACATCCTGACGGAAGGAGAACCGCCATGCCCCTCATCGCCCGCTGCCATTGCGGCGCAACGCGCATCCAGTTGCCGGCCCATCCCACCGACGCCACCAGCTGCAATTGCAGCTATTGCGCCCGTACGGGAGCCAGGTGGGCCTATTACGCCCCCGGCGAACTGATCTTCCTCTCGCACGAGGACGAGCGGCTCTACAGCACCCGGCCGGAGCTGCAACAGCATTATTTCTGCGGGCGCTGCGGCATGCAGACCTGGGGCGATGCGCCGGACTGGTCTAGCCTCTATAATGAGGACGGCACCCCCAAGGCGGGAGACGGCACCGCCGTTCCCACCGCGCGCAAATACGGGCTCAACCTCAATTTGGTGGACGATCTGGACTGGAGCGCCATCACCATTACCGCCGTGGACGGGCGGAATAGCTGGTAAGCCCGCGCGGCGGCCGCCTCAATGGCCGGCAAATTCCATCAGCGCGGTGACGGCGACGCCTTCGGCCTTGAGCTTGTCGCCCCCGCCCAGATCGGGCAGGTCGATGACGAAGGCGGCGTCGGCAACGCTGGCGCCGGTGCGGCGCAGCAGGCCCACGGCGGCGATGGCCGTGCCGCCGGTGGCGATGAGATCGTCAACCAGCAGCACCTTGTGGGCCGGCGCCAGAACATCGGCATGGATTTCGATGGTGTCCACGCCATATTCGAGCGCGTAATTCTGCCCGATGGTCTGGCCGGGGAGCTTGCCCTTCTTGCGCACCGGAATGAAGCCCACGCCCAGCGCAATGGCAACGCCCGCCCCGAAGATGAAGCCGCGCGCCTCGATGCCGGCGACGTGGGTGATGCCCCGCCCGCGATAGGGCGCGGCGATGCGCTCGACGCTCTCGCGAAACCCCTCGGGATGCTCGATCAGCGTAGTGATGTCGCGGAAGAGAATCCCCTTCTTGGGATAGTCGGGAATGGTGCGCACGAGGGATTTCAGGTCGAGCGACATGGCAGGCCTTTGAGCGGGACGGCAGGAAAAACTGGGGCGGTCAGCGCGGCTTGTTGCCGACGATATGGCGGGCCAGGACCCCGGCATTATAGGCGGCGCGGCGGGTGAGATCGGCCGCCCTTTCGCGCGTCGCCGGATTGGCGGCGACCGCATGAAGGCCGGCCCGCACCGCCGGATGGCGGCTGACGGTGATGGCTGCGGTGGCAAGGGTCACCACGAGGCGAATGGCGGACATGGCAGCTCCGTTTGTCTCAGGCCGAATATCGCGGCAGGCGGGGCTTATGGCAAGGGGCGATGGGGGAAAAGAGATGTGATCGGGAAGCATTTGAGAGGCCGGCGGATGGAGCTCCACCTCCTCCCAATCTCCCCTTTGATGGGCGTCGCCGGCGGTCGGCGGAGCCGATGAAAGGCTCCAGCGGAGCCTTTCAAGACAAGAAGA
>NZ_JAUCDN010000301.1:0-3938 GCF_034675085.1 Devosia sp. | reverse complement strand
GACGGACGGGCGCTGCTGGGGCTGGTAGAGGAGGTGCTTGCTTCGGCGCGGCCGGACGAGGTGATGGATGCGCCCACCATGCTCACGCTCATCCAGCGCCGCGCGCCGCTCTACGACAAGGCGCAGGATGGGCACTACAACCTCATTTCGGCGCTACACAAGACCGTGCGCGGCTCCGACCCCGATGCGGCGCTCTATTATTTCGCCCGCATGCTCGATGCGGGGGAGGATCCGCTCTTTCTTGCCCGCCGGCTGATCCGCATGGCTTCGGAGGATATCGGGCTGGCCGATCCGCAGGCGCTGCACCAGGCCATTGCCGGGCGCGATGCCTACCAGATGCTGGGCTCGCCCGAGGGCGAGCTGGCGCTGGCGCAGGTGGTGGTCTATCTGGCGCTGGCGCCCAAATCCAACGCCGTCTACACCGCCTTCAAGGGGGCGATGAGCCTGGCCAAATCCACCGGCTCGCCCATGCCGCCCAAGGTGATCCTCAATGCCCCCACCAGGCTGATGAAGGGCGAGGGCTATGGCGCCGGCTATATCTACGACCACGATACGCCCGAGGCGTTTTCGGGGCAGGACTATTTCCCCGAAAAGCTGGGCCGGCAGAAATTCTACGATCCGGTCGAGCGCGGCTTCGAGCGCGAGCTGAAAAAGCGCCTCGACTATTTCGAGCGCCTGCGCGCCGCCAAGGCGCGGGCGGGGGAGTAATCCACCCACCGGGTCATTCCGACCTGCGCCGGAATGACACCGTGCGATGGGAAGCGCCCTAGTTCTTCGTCTGCCAGGCGCCGGCCAGTCCACTCTGATAGCCATAGCCATAAAGCGCTTCCAGCCATTCGGGCGAGCCGAAGACATTGCGGCTTTCCGGGAATTCGGCGGGAATGGCGGTGACGCGATAGCTGGCGCCGCTTTCCCGGGCCGAATTGGCCAGTTCCACCAGATTGGCCCGGCCCAGATATTTGAGCAGGGTCGGCACGGCGCGCTGGAGCAGGCTCATGCTGGAAATCTGCACGGCGGCGGGCGTGGGGGCGGTGACGCCGTTGACGATCACATAGAGCCGCGCCGTGGTACCGCTGGCGGTGCGCCCGAAGCCGCCGGGCAGCACCAGCACCTGCTGGGTCAACCCGCCATCGACATGCAGTTCCTCGAAGCTCTGGCCCTGCGCCGTCACCTTTATCTGCACGGGCGGGAAGACGCCGGGCACGGCAGCGGAGGCGAGCAGGATGTTGTGAACCAGTTCCAGGCGGTTAGGCAGGCCCGAATTGGCGATGGCCCCGATATCCCAGATCATCGGGCGCTGGGCGTCAAAATCGGTGGTGCCGATATAGAGCCGCCGCCCTTCGCGATGCGCCTTGCCGATGGCGTCGAGCACCGGCTCGTCCACCACCACGCGGATGGCGGCCAGCACCGGCTTGTTGCTCATGATCGAGGGGGCGCCCAGCAGCGCGGAGAGGATATTGGTCGCCGGGTTGCTGGCCTCGGTGAGCGAGGAGAAGACCTGTTGCAGGCGGGCGTCATATTGCGGGCCGAGAAAGGCCAGCGGAGCGATGATGGCGCCGACGCTGATACCGGTCACCACCTCGAAATCGGGCCGGTCGCGGCTCGCCGTCCAGCCGACGAGGAAGCCGGCGCCATAGGCGCCATTGATGCCGCCGCCGGACAGGGCCAGATAGTCCACGCGCCCGTCCGAGCCCGGCCGGATGCGGCGATGGCTGGAAACGAAATCGGGGTCGTCGCCCCAATAGCGCAGCGGTACGGTCCCGCCCACCGATGCGAACTGCATCAGCGCCGGCGGCACGGCATTCCGATGCTGGGCGAGGCTGACGCAGCCGGAAAGGGCCAGCGCCGCCACGGCGATCACGCAATATTTCCATACACTGTGCATCGGGCTTCTTTTATCTGCCGCTTTATCGAAGTCAGAGCATACGCATCTATGATAGCATCACAAAGCGCAATGCCCGGCATTGTGGGTTCATCGCTAATGGCTGGTTATTCATGGGTGATTTCGTTCTGGTGGGGCTGGGGGGCGCGCTGGGCGCCATGGCGCGGTTCGGCGTGGGCAGTTTTTTCGGCCGGCTCTGGCCGATGGGTTTCCCGCTGTCCACCTTGCTCATCAATATTGCCGGCTCGGTGGGCATGGGGCTGTTCGTCGGCATCATGGCCCGGCTGCTGCCCGGCTGGCAGGAGCAGGCGAGGCTTTTCGTCGCCGTGGGCCTTCTGGGTGGGTTCACCACCTTTTCCTCGTTTTCGCTCGAGACCATCGTGCTGATCGAGCGGGGCGAGGTGCTTCAGGCTGCCAGCTATGTGCTCTTGTCGGTTGTGGTTTGCGTGATTGGGCTTTATCTCGGGCTTTTGGTGACCCGAGGCGTGGCATGAGTGGCGTTCAACAAAGGCAGGTGAGTGGCGACGAGGACGGCATGCGCCTCGACCGCTGGTTTTCCCGCCATTTTCCCCAACTGGGCTTCGGGCGGCTGCAAAAGCTGATTCGAAATGGCGAGGTGCGGGTCGACAAGGCCAAGGTCACCACCAGTACGCGGCTCGCCCCCGGCCAGACGGTGCGCATTCCTCCGGTTGACGATGCCGAAACGCCGCGTCCGCCCCGCGTCAACGAGGCCGACGCGCAATTTCTGCGCGACCTCATCCTCTATGAGGACGAAGACATCTATGTCTTCAACAAGCCTCACGGCCTTTCCGTGCAGGGCGGCAGCGGCACCAAGCGCCATATCGACGGCCTGCTCAAAAGCCTGCCCAACAAGAAGGGCGAAGCGCCCCGGCTGGTACACCGGCTCGACCGCGACACCTCCGGGTGTCTGGTCGTCGCCAAGACCCACGCCGCCGCCAGCCATTTCGGCGCCGTCTTCCGCTCGCGTTCGGCCCGCAAGATCTATTGGGCGGTGGTCGCTGGCAATCCCACGCCGCGCCAAGGTGAAATCTCGTGCTTCATGGCCAAGCAGGCGACGCGCGACGGCGAGCAGATGGTGGTGGTGCGCAACGGCACGCCGGGCGCGCAGCATTCGCAGAGCTATTACTCCACCACCGACACGGCCAGCCGCCGCTTCGCCTGGGTGACGCTCAAGCCCGTCACCGGCCGCACCCATCAATTGCGCGTGCACATGGCCCAGCTCGGCACGCCGATCCTGGGCGATCCGCGCTATTTCAACATCGAGAACTGGCAGGGCGCGCCGGGGCTGGGCGAGGGGCTGCATTTACATGCCCGCCGCATCGCCCTGCCGCTGCGCAATGGCAAGCGGCTCGATATTTCCGCGCCGCTGCCGCCCCATATGCGGCAGAGCTTCGAGGCGCTGGGGTTCGATCCCGACCGCTACGATGTGGGCGGCGATCCCGAGGACGGCAAGTGAAGCTCGCCGTTTTCGACATGGACGGCACGTTGATCGACACGCAGGCGTTGATCCACGAGCATATGACCGCCACCTTCGAGAGCCTGGGGCTGGAGGCGCCGGACCCGGCCCGGGCGCGGCGCGTCATCGGATTATCGCTGCCGGTGGCCATGGCCCGTCTGGTGGGTCACGACGATGCGGTGCTGGTGGAGCGACTGGTCGAGACCTATCGCAGCCATTACCGCGAGGCGCTGGTTCGCTCCGAAGGGCGCGAAGGGCTGTTTCCCGGTGCACGGGCGGCGCTGGAGCTGTTGCGGGCGCGGCCCGACATGCTTTTGGGCATTGCCACCGGCAAGGGGCTCTCGGGCGTGCATCGCCTGTTGAACCTGCATGGGCTGGCCGATCATTTCGTCACCCTGCAAACGCCTGACCACAATCCCTCCAAGCCCCATCCCGGCATGCTGGAAAGCGCCATGCGCGAAACCGGGGTCGATGTGGCCGACATGGTGATGATCGGCGACACCACCTTCGATATCGAGATGGGTGTGGCCGCCGGCTGCCACACGATCGGCGTCACCTGGGGCTATCACGAGCCCGACG
>NZ_JAUCDN010000300.1:0-3943 GCF_034675085.1 Devosia sp. | reverse complement strand
ATGTGGTACAGGGCCCGGTCACGCTCGACCAGGCCGGCAATTGCCTGGTCATCAGCGATCGTGCCCATGTCGCGGTCAGCGGCCTGGAAGGGCTCGCCGTCATCGCCACGCCCGACGCCGTCTATATCGCGCCGCGCGCCGAAACCGGGCGCATCGGGGCGCTGGTGCATCAGTTGCGCGCCGATACCCTCACCCGCGCGCTTACCGAAACCCACGCCACCACCTTCCGGCCGTGGGGCGGCTTTGCCGCGGTGGTGAGCGGGGAGCGCTTCCAGGTCAAGCGCCTCTTCGTCAAGCCGGGCCACCGCCTCAGCCTGCAAAAGCATGTCCACCGCGCCGAGCACTGGATCGTTGTTCGCGGCACCGCCGAGGTCACGCTTGACGGCGTGGTGACCACGCTGGGCGAAAACCAGTCCACCTATATCGCCCCTGGCACTTTGCACCGCCTGTTCAATCCCGGCCAGATCGAGCTGGAGCTCATCGAGGTGCAGACCGGCGCCTATCTGGGCGAGGACGACATCATCCGCCTCGAGGATGAATTCGGCCGCAGCTGAACCCCTCATCCCCGCGCGCCGATATCCCCGCCCAGGCGTTTCTCGTCGCGGCGGCGGCTGCGGCGGGTAAACATCAGCAACAGCGCATGCGGGCTGGTGGTCAGGTAGCGCAGCATCAGCCGGCGCGGCTCCTGCGCCATGCGGAAGGCCCATTCCAGCCCGCTCTCCTGCATCCATTGCGGCGCGCGCGGCGCCGAGGCGGAGAGGAAGTTGAACAGCCCGCCGCTGGTCTTGATCAGCCCCACATTGGGCATGGCATGGGCGAAGCGCATATAGAATTCCTGCTCGCGCGGCACGCCCAAGGCCAGCCAAACAATGTCGGGGCCGAGCCGATCGATCTCGCGCACCAGCCGGATCCAGCCGGCATGGTCGCGATAGCCATGCGCCGCCCCCAATATGCGCAGGTGTGGATAGAGCCGGCGCACGCGGGCCATGGCGCGGGCATTCTCCGCCGCGCTGGCCCCCAGGAAATACATGCTGCACGCTCGCGTGCGCGCCAGCCGCGCCACATCGTGGAAAAGATCGGTGGTCGCCACCCGCTCGGGCAGCCGCGCGCCGGCCACCATGGGGCTGGCCACCCCCAGCGGCTGGCCGTCGCAACTGATGACATCGGCATAGAGCATGGCCTCGCGCAGCCCATCGTGCCGCGCTGCCTCCGAAAGCACCTGCCCGTTGACGCTGGTGGCGATCCAGGGCCGGTCGCGGCGGCGATAGCGCGTCGCCAGCGCCACCATCAGCGCCGCCGTCTGCCGGCGGTCGAGCCGGGCCACCGGCAGTCCGCCCATGCTCACCGTTTCGATGCGCGGATAGCGGCGCGGCGCCGGCCTTGGCCCCGCGCCCGCCCGCCGCCGCCTCACGCCCCGCCCGATTCCCGCCTTACCTGCCGTCCACACATCCCGCACTCCGCCAGACCAAGACACCTTAGCCCTAGCGGGTTTCTCCCCGGCCCGGAAACCAAGCCCGAAGTTTACGTTACCTTTAATATCAAGGACTTACGCAGGAATACGGACTCGGAATATCCGCTCATCTCCCCTCAGGCACCCGCCCCGCCCCCACAGTGCAAAATTTGCCCCAGGGACAGCTTTTGGCGTCCACCGGCGCGCCAAACCTGCTATAGTGTCGACACTCTGGCTGAAATCCTCATCAGAAGCCAGAATCAGATCCATCCAAACGCCTTGCGGGATCGGCCCTGCACGTTCATGCCCAGCCTAGGAAAAATTCATCATGGTCAGCTTTCGGCATTCAAATCCCACGGAAATCCTGTTCGGCCAGGGGCAGATCTCGGCCCTGCCCCAGCTTTTGCCCGCCGATGCCCATGTGCTGGTGCTCTATGGCGGCGGCAGCATCAAGGCCAATGGCATCTACGATCAGGTCGTGGCCGGGCTCGCCGGGCGCGTCTGGGTGGAGTTTGGCGGCATAGAAGCCAATCCGGTCTATGAAACCATTGCCCAGGCCGCCGAGCTGGCCCGCATATCGGGCAGCAATTTCATCCTCGCCGTGGGGGGCGGGTCGGTGATCGACGCCGCCAAATTCCTCGCCGCCATGGTGCCCATCACCGCCGAAGACGCCCGGGACCGGCTGCATGCCGGGCCGCCGCCCCGCAATGTGCTGCCCGTTGGCGCCGTGCTGACCCTGCCCGCCACCGGGTCGGAGAGCAATGCCGTCTCGGTCATTTCCCATGCCGGGCGCCACCTCAAGCTGCCCTTCGCCAACCCGGCGGCGCGGCCGCGCTTCGCCATTCTCGACCCTTCCACCATGAAAAGCCTGAGCCGGCGGCAGTTGGAAAACGGCACCGTCGACGCCTTCACCCATGTGCTGGAGCAATATCTGACCTATCCGGTCAACGCGCCGGTGCAGCTGGGCTACAGCGAGACGCTTCTCGAAGTGCTGCTCGAATGGGGCCCCAGGCTGATTGCCGAAAACAGCGACGAAGCGCGCGAGAACGTCATGTGGGCGGCCAACCAGGCGCTCAACGGGCTGATCGGGGCCGGCGTGCCGCAAGATTGGTCCACCCATATGATCGGCCATGCCATCACCGCCCTCAACGGCACCGACCATGCGCGCACCCTGACCATGGTGATGGGCAGCGTCATGCGCAACGGGCTGGAGGCCAAAAAGGCCATGCTGGCGCGCTATGCGAGGCGGGTATGGAAATTCGATATTGCCGATGACCGGCAGGCCGCCGAGGCTGCCATTGCAGCCACCGAGGATTTTTTCACCCGCATGGGCTGCCCCATTCGCACCGGCGCGCTCGACGCGGAGGCCGTGGTGGCTCATATCGAAGCGGCGGGCCAGTTTCCCCTGGGCGAAAGCCACGCCACCGGGGCCGAAGCGGTGCGCGACATCCTGCGCCGCGCCGCCTGAACCGCACCGAAGGAACAAGCCATGAAAAAACTGCTCAACGACCCCCAGCACCTCGTGCGTGAATTGCTCGAAGGCACGGTGGACCTGTCCCCCGGCCTGGCGCTGCTGGAAGGCGAGAATGTCGTGCTGCGCAGCGATCTGCCCGCATCCGCAAGCCGCAAGGTCGCCGTGTTGTCAGGCGGCGGCAGCGGCCACGAGCCGGCTCACGCCGGATATGTGGGCGCGGGCATGCTGACCGCCGCCATTGCCGGAGACGTCTTCACCTCGCCCTCCACCGACGCGGTGCTGGCGGCCATCCTGGCCGCTTCCGGCCCCGCCGGCGCGCTGCTCATCATCAAGAACTATACCGGCGACCGCCTCAATTTCGGCCTCGCCGCCGAACTCGCCCGGCAACAGGGCATTCCGGTGGAAGTGGTGGTGGTGGCCGACGACGTGGCGCTGCGCGACCTGGTTCCGCGCGGCCGGCGGCGCGGCATTGCCGGAACGGTGCTGATCCACAAGCTGGCCGGGGCGGCGGCCGAAATGGGCATGGCCCTGCCCGAAGTGGCCGCCATTGCCCGGCGCGCGGCGGACCAGCTGGCCTCCATGGGCGTGGGGCTGGGCGCCTGCATCGTGCCGGCGGCGGGCGTGCCCGGCTTCGCGCTGGGCGAGGACGAAATCGAATTCGGCCTGGGCATTCATGGCGAAAAGGGCGTGGAACGCACCACCATCCGCAGCGCCGACGCCATTGCCGCTTCCCTGCTCGACGCCATTCTGGACGATATGCAATTGCCCGCCGGCGCGCGCGTGGCGTTGCTGGTCAATGGCCTGGGCGGCACCGCCCCCATGGAACTGGCCATCATGGCGTGGGCGGCGCTGACGCAATTGCGCGCGCGGGGCCTTGTAGTCGACCGGGCCTGGGCCGGCAATTTCATGACCGCCATGGAAATGCCCGGCTGCTCGCTGACCCTGCTGCCGCTCGATGCCGAGCGCGATGCCCTGCTCGACCAGCCCGTCGGCGCGCCGGCCTGGCCCGGCCCCGGACG
>NZ_JAUCDN010000299.1:0-3968 GCF_034675085.1 Devosia sp. | reverse complement strand
TTTTATCGCGTTTCTGAACCGCAAAACCGTTTCCACTTTTGCTGGAAACGCTCTAAGGGCGCGGTGCCGCAAACGGCAAAACGCCGCCCGCAAGGGACGGCGTTGAGCAAAACGGGAAAGAGGCGCTTAGCTGCGCGGCGCGGCGGCCGGACGGGCAGCGGCGGGACGAGCGGTCGGGCTGGGCAGGCCGCCCTCGCGCTGGGCGCGCTTGCGGGCCAGCTTGCGGGCGCGGCGCACGGCCTCGGCCTTCTGGCGGGCCTTCTTCTCGGAGGGCTTCTCGTAGTAGTTGCGCAGCTTCATCTCGCGGAAGACGCCTTCGCGCTGAAGCTTTTTCTTGAGCGCGCGGAGCGCCTGGTCAACATTGTTATCGCGAACGACTACTTGCAAAGGTCAACCGCCCTTTCGAAGCACTGAAATGTGGGTTTGGACAATAGCGCCGACACCAAAAGGTGCCATCGCCGACCGGATGCACCGGTCACCGTGGGCCGCTCTATAGCCCAGGACGGCGGGCTTGTCCACCTCCCGAAAGGGAAAATCCGGCATGGCGGGCTGGATTTGCCGCCCGGCGGGGCAGGATCATCGCCGGATGCGGTTGATATGGCCCATCTTGCGGCCGGGGCGGGGCTCGGCCTTGCCGTAAAGATGGGGCTGGCTGTCGCCATCGAGTCGGGCCGGCAGGGCCAGCACGTCGTCGCCGATGAGGTTTTCCATCACCACATCGGCCATGCGCGCCGGATCGCCCAACGGCCAGAGGGCGACGGCGCGGATATGCTGCTCGAACTGGTCGGTGAGGCAGACCGCCTCGGTCCAGTGCCCGGAATTGTGGACGCGCGGGGCGATCTCGTTGACCACGAGGGAAGGCCGCTCGCCGGGAATGACGAAAAACTCGACGCCCAGCACGCCGACATAATCGAGCGCCACCACGATGACCTTGGCCAGCATGGCGGCCTGACGGGCGAGGCCGGGCGCGATATCGGCGGGGACGGTGGAGGTGAAGAGGATGTGATCGCGGTGGACATTCTCGGCCACGTCATAGGCGCGGACCTCGCCGGCGCCATTGCGGGCGATGACCACCGAAATTTCCTTTTCGAAGGGCATGAAACCTTCGAGCACCAGTGGATGAGGGTCGAGCGCGGCGAAGGCGGCTTCGGCTTCGTCGGCGGCGCGGATGACGCGCTGGCCCTTGCCGTCATAGCCCAGCCTCGTGGTCTTGAGCACGGCGGGCAGGCCGAGATCGGCCATGGCGGCCGCGAGATCGGTGAGGCTTTCGACGGGGCGCCAGGGGGCGAGGGGGATGTTCTTGGAGGAAAGGAACCGCTTTTCGGCCAGGCGGTCCTGCGAGATGGCCAGCGCATTGGCGCCGGGGCGCAGCGGCTTGCGGGTGGCAAGAAACTCGGCCGTGGCGGCGGGCACGTTCTCGAATTCATAGGTGACCACATCGACGGCCTCGGCAAAGGCGGCGAGCGCCTTTTCGTCGTCATAGGCGGCGATGGTCCTGTGGGGAGTCACCTCGAAGGCGGGGCTGGCCGGATCGGGGCAATAGATATGGGTGCGCAGGCCCAGCCGGCTGGCGGCAAGCGAAAGCATGCGGCCCAACTGGCCGCCGCCGAGAATGCCGATGGTGCTGCCGGGAGGCAGCGGGGAGAGGGGCTGGGACATTGCGGCTTACTCGCTATCGGCGGGGAAAAGCGGCACGGCCTGGCTCTGGCGGGCGCGCCAATCATCGAGCCGGTCGGCCAGATCGTCATCGGACAGCGCCAGGACGGCGGCGGCGAGCAGGGCGGCATTGATGGCGCCGGGTTCGCCGATGGCCAGCGTGCCCACCGGAATGCCGCCGGGCATCTGTACGATGGACAAGAGGCTGTCCTGGCCATTGAGCGCCCTTGAACGCACCGGCACGCCGAAGACCGGCAGCGGCGTCATCGAGGCGATCATGCCGGGCAGATGGGCGGCGCCGCCGGCCCCGGCAATGATGATCCTGAAGCCTTCGGCGCGGGCATTGGTGGCGAATTCGACCAGGCGCTCGGGCGTGCGATGGGCGGAGACGATGCGGGCCTCATATTCGACCTCAAGCGCTTCCAGCGTCTCGGCGGCGAGGCGCATGGTGGGCCAGTCGGACTGGCTGCCCATGACGATGGCGACGGATGGTTTGGTCAGCACAGAGCCAATCCCTCAAGCTCTACCATGGGGGCGTGTAGCCCAGTTTGCCAGCCGACTCAAGCGCGGCCGGCTCAGGCGATGATATCGGGCAGCAGAAGATTTTCGAGCTGCGCGATACGGTCCTTGAGCGCCAGCTTGCGCTTCTTGAGGCGCTGGATCAGCATGCGATCGGCCAGATGCGAGCGGCTCAGCGTATCGATGGCCGCATCCAGGTCGCTGTGCTCCTGGCGCTTGGTGGCCAGCTCCAGTCCGAGGCTGGCCTGTTGTTCCTTGCTGAGCGAAAGCATGAATGAAGCGCTCTCCCGAAGCCGCAACGTTCATCATTGGTTAGCCGATCACGAGGAGTTTTGCATCCGATTTCAACCGCGGCGCAAAGGGCGCGTGACAAGACATGAAATATTTGTGACGATGGGTCGTCCACATAGGCTTTCTAGGAGTTGTCATGACGACTGAAGGGCATATCGCGGCGCTGGAACGGCGCCACCAGGAGTTGGACCGCCAGATCCAGGCCCAGATGCAGACTGGCCGCTACGACGATCTGATGGTGAGCGCGCTCAAGCGCAAGAAACTGGAAGTGAAGGACGAATTGCAGAGGTACATGGCCTCGACATAAAAGCGGCGCGCAGTTTCTCGAGGAGAAACGGGAAGGGCTACAGCATATGACTGCGGCCCTTTTTTGTTGCCCTAAATTCCGCTCAACAGCCCCATGGCGCCCTTCCAGGTGATGTAGAGGGCGAGCAGGAACACCAGCCAATAGGCGATGGTGTAAAACCAGGCCATGGAAATGCGCCGCACCATCCAGACGCCCAGCAGGACGCCGACCAGGCCCACCGGAATCAGCGCCGCCGACAGGGTGAGGTTATGGACGTTGAGTTGGCCGAGGAAGAAATAGGGGATGAGCTTGGCCGTGTTGACGATGGCGAAGAAAAACGCCGAAGTCCCCGCATAGAGCGCCGGCGCCAGACGCTGGGGCAGCACATAGATCTGGAAGGGCGGGCCGCCGGTGTGGCTGATGAAGCTGGTGAAGCCGGCAAAGCCGCCCCAGAAGGCGCCCCAGGGCCGCGATGGCGGCAGGCCGGCGAGCTTCTTGCGCAGCGGCAGGATGGCATCGAGGATGAACAGCAGCGTCACCACGCCGACGAAAAGCAGCACGGCATCGTCTGAAACCAGGCTCCAGAGCCCCCAGCCCAGCAGCGTGCCGATGGCGGCGCCGGGCAGCATGAGGCGCAGGATGGCCCAGTTGACCTCGCGCCGATAGGTCCAGATGGCGACGGCGTCCATGGCCAGCAGCACCGGCAGCATCATGCCGGCGGCATCGCGCGCCGGCATGACCAGGGCCAGCAGCGGCACGCCCACCATGCCCAGGCTGCCCAGCAGGCCCGCCTTGGACAGCCCGACGATGAGCACGGCGATGACGGCGACCGGAATGAAGAAAACGGGATCGAGCATGGGAGGGGTCCAGGAAGGGCCCTAATGGGTATGCCGGCCCGGGCGGCGGGTCAATGCGGGAAGAGGGAGCTTCAGCCGAGTTCCCCGGACCACCGGATCCGTGTGGGACGAGGGGGAAACGTGCGGTGGTTGGGAGAGAAAGTGCCTCACAGGCACCCCCTCCCCAGCCCTCCCCACAAGGGGGAGGGTGCAATTTCGAGGTTGGGCACGATTGTGCCAAGGACACCGAGCCACACCTCCCCCTTGATGGGGGAGGCCGGGAGGGGGTGACCCTGAGGGTCCCGGCTTATTCTTCGGTGTCGCTCTTGAGCGATTTGAGCTTGGAAAACACCGAATCAGCGTCGAATTCTTCGTGACCC
>NZ_JAUCDN010000298.1:0-3970 GCF_034675085.1 Devosia sp. | reverse complement strand
CGGACGTCGAAATCGACGCTGAACAGCACCGGGATTTCACCGAAGGACTTGGAGATCCTGTTCGCCGACAGGATCGGCGGCACGGAACTGCCTTCGCCGCTGCTCATGCTGGTCGTCCTCCCCGGATGGGCGCGGCGCTGGCGGCCGGTTCCTCCATCCATGGGAAAAGATGTAAAGGTTTTCATGGGCGATGTAAAGGTTTACACAAATGGAAAACCGTATAGCCTTCCGGAGGAGGCGATGGCGCGGCGTCCGCATTCTGATAAAGGCGGGCGGCGCGGGGGAGAACCGGATCGCGCGGGGGGCGGAGCGCCAATCTTGCAGCACCAGAAACTGGCCACGATCGAGGATGTTGCGGCAATCGCCGGCGTGTCCATCGCCACGGTCAGCCGGGCGATCAACGAGCCCACCAAGGTGGCCGACGCGACGCGCCGCCGCGTCACCGAGGCCATAGCGCGCACCGGCTACACCACCAATGCCATGGCGCGCTCGCTGCGCATGCGGCGCTCCAACATGATCCTCATCCTCGCCCCCGATGTGGGCGATCCCAATTTCTCCAACATCCTGGTGGGCCTGGAGACCGAGGCCAGCAAGCGCGGCTATGGCGTGCTCATCGGCAACACGCAGAACGACGCCACCCGCGAAAGCGACTATCTGCGCTTCATCAGCTCCAACCAGGCCGATGGCCTGATCCTGTTCACCGGCCACCTGCCCTATGGCTATTCGAGCGGCGAGATGCGCCTGCCGCCCATGGTTGCCGTCAACGAGCCGGTGCTGGGCGGCGACATTCCCTTTGTCGGGGTCGACAATGTCGAGGGCGCGCGCGTCGCCACCGAACACCTCATCTCGCAGGGCCATCGCCGCATCGCCTTTATCGGCCATTCCACCGCCAAGGCGGTCAACCTGCTGCGCGAGCAGGGCTACAAGGCGGCCCTTTCCGGCCATGGCATCGCCATCGATCCGCATTTGATCCTGGCCGGGGATGGCACCACCGAATCGGGCCGCGCCGCCACCGAGCACATGTTCGTGCGGGACGTGCTGCCCACCGCCTTTTTCTGCGTCAACGACGCCACGGCGCTTGGCGTCATCATATCGCTCAATGCCCGGCGCTACGACCTGCCCCGGCAATTTTCCATCATGGGGTTCGACGACATTTCCTTCGCCAGCTTCGTCACCCCCTCGCTCACCACCATGAAGCAGCCGCGTCTCAAGATCGGCGAGGAGGCGATGGACCTGCTGCTGGCCCTGCTCGAAGGCAAGCCGGCCCGCCGCCGCGAAGTGCTCTTGCGCCCCGAGCTGATTGTGCGCAATTCAGTGGCCCGTATCGGGCAAGACTGACACCATGAAAACCATTCTCATCGTCGGCATCGGGGCGGGCCATCCCGATCACATCACGGTTCAGGCCATCAAGGCGCTCAACCGCGCCGATGTGCTGTTCATTCCCGAAAAGGGCGCGGACAAGGCCGAGCTGGCCGATCTGCGCCGCGATATCCTCGCCCGCCACCTCGCCAATCCCAATAGCCGCAGCCTCGCCTATGCCGTGCCCCGGCGCGACGCCGCCAATCCCGATTACGGGGCCGGCGTCGATGACTGGCACGGCGCATTGGCCGATATCTTCCGCACGCTCATCGCGGAAATCCCCGAGAACGGCGCCGGCGCCTTCCTCGTCTGGGGCGATCCGGGGCTCTACGATTCCACCATCCGCATCCTCGAGCGCCTGCGCGCCGATACCGAGCTGGCGGTCGAGATCGTTCCCGGCATCACCGCCATCCAGGCCCTCACCGCCGCCCATGGCATCGCGCTCAACCGCATCGGAGAGCCCGTCCACATCACCACCGGCCGCCAGCTCGGCCCGGTGGCGGCCGATACCGTCGTCATGCTCGATGGCCGCACGGCCTTTCTCGATGCCGATCCGGACCTAGAGATTTTCTGGGGCGCCTATCTCGGCACGCCCAGCCAGATTCTGCTTTCCGGCCGGCTGGGCGACCTCGCCCCCGCCATCGCCGCCGCCCGCAAGGCCGCCCGCGCCCGTCATGGCTGGATCATGGACACCTATCTGCTGCGGAAACGGCAGGGATAAGCTCCCGCCTGCGCCGCAATGCCCCATCAACAAACGGACCCCGCCATTCCCCCTGCCCGGCCAATCCGCTAAAGCTGGGCCATGACGATCACCCTGCCCATTGCCCCGAAGCGCCGGGGCGCCTGCCCCACGCTGGAGGCGCCGATGCAGACCGGCGATGGCCTGCTGGCGCGGCTGCGGCTGGCCGGGCCGGGCCTGACGCCCGCCATGCTGCGGCAACTGGCCGAGGCCGCCGCCGCTTTCGGCAATGGCACGGTGGAAATCACCGCGCGCGGCAATCTGCAAATGCGGGGCCTCATCCCCGAGGCCGTATCCCCCTTCGCCCGCGCCATCCGCGATCTGGTTGCCATCGAAACCGGCCTCGTGGTCGAGGTGCCTCCCCTTTCCGGCGAGGACCCGCTCGAATTTGCCGATCCCCGCCCCCTCGCCCGCGCCATCAAGGCCCTGTCGGCGCCCTACCAATCCCGCCTCGGCCCCAAGGTCAGCGTCATCGTCGACGGCAATGGCCAGATCGGGCTTTCCCGGCTCAAGGCCGACCTGCGCCTGGTCGCCGTCGCCCCCGATCGCTGGCTGGTCCTTGTCGCCGAAACCCTGATGGGCACCACCCGGCGACCCGAGGACTGCGCCGCCATCGTCCTTGCGGCGCTGGCCGCCTTGGGACGCGACGCCCGCGCCAGCGATCTCACCTTCATGGATAGGGCGCTGGCCGGGCTTGTCGCGCCCTCCGCCCCGGTCATGCAGCCGACCAGCCAGCCGGTGGGCAATTTTCTCCTGGCGCAGGGCAATGCCCGCGGGCTCGCCCTCCCCTTCGGGGCCATTGGCTGGCAGGCGCTGGCCCAACTGGCCGATCAGGGCCAGCAACGGGGCATCGGCCAGTTCCGCCTCGGTCCTCATCATGCCCTTATCGCCCTTGGCGCCCCCGAAGCGCTGGCCGAAACGGCGGTGGAGCTGGGTTTCATCGCCTCTCCCTATGATCCGCGCCTGCGCATCAGCGCCTGTATCGGCAGCGCCGGCTGCGCCTCCGGGCAGAGTGCTGCCCGCGTGGACGCGGCCGGGCTTGCCGCCCATATGCCCCGCGACATCCGGTTGCATGTCTCGGGCTGCGCCAAGGGCTGCGCCCATCCGGGGCCTGCCGATATCACGCTGGTGGGCAGCAGGGATGGCTATGGCCTTGTCATAAATGGCCGGGCAAGCGATACGCCTGTTGCACGCCTGCGCGCCGACCAGATCGCCGCCGCGCTGGCCGGCGGCCGGGGATGACCATGACCGATTATGACTACATCAAGGATGGCGAGGCGATTTATCGCCAGTCCTTCGCCATCATCCGCGCCGAGGCGGATCTTGCGCGCTTTTCCGAGGCGGAGGCCGAATTGGCCGTGCGCATGATCCATGCCGCCGGCATGGTCGAGGCCGCCGCCCATTTCGAATTCGGTCCCGGCTTCGTCGCCGCCGCCCGCACCGCGCTGGAGGCCGGCGCGCCGATTTTCTGTGATGCCGAAATGGTCGCTCGCGGCGTCACCGCTGCGCGCCTGCCGGCTGAAAATGAGGTCATCTGCACCCTGCGCGATCCCCGGACGCCCGCCCTCGCCGCCGAGATCGGCAATACCCGCTCCGCCGCCGCCCTGCGCCTGTGGCTGCCGCGCCTCGAAGGCGCCGTGGTCGCCATCGGTAACGCCCCCACCGCCCTCTTCTTCCTCCTTGAGCTCCTCCGCGACGGCGCGCCAAAACCCGCCGCCATTGTTGGCATGCCGGTAGGCTTTGTCGGCGCCGCCGAATCCAAATCGGCGCTGGCCGAAAACTCCTATGGCGTGCCCTATGCCGTGGTGCGCGGGCGGCTGGGCGGCTCGGCCATGACGGCGGCGGCCCTCAATGCCCTGGCGAGGCCGGGCC
>NZ_JAUCDN010000297.1:0-3976 GCF_034675085.1 Devosia sp. | reverse complement strand
CCCGCTTTGCATTCTTCATGACACCGTCGCCATTGAGAAGCATCATTCCCGACAGATATTGCGCTGTCGGCTCACCATGATCGGCGGCGCTCACCAGCAGCTCTCGCCCCCTGGCCGCATCGGCTTTCACGCCGCGCCCTTCGAGGTAGCGGCGCGCCAGGTGCAGCTCAGCCGGCCCGAAACCCTGCTCGGCTGCCGCACCCATCAAGACCAGGGCCCGCTCATCGTCGGGCTTGACCAACTTGCCGCGCTCAAGGATCAGCGCCAGGTCGCCCTGCGCTGCCGCCAAGCCGCCCGCCGCTGCCTTTTCCAGCCATTTCAGCCCTTCTGCCATATCCTTCTGCGCGCCGTCGCCATTGAGCAGCATGGCGGCCAGATGGTGCTGCGCCTGTCCCACTCCGCCTTCGGCGGCCTCGACAAACAGCCGGCGGGCCGCATCCTGGTCCCTGGCGATACCCATCCCCGCCTGCAACGCGAAGGCGAGGTAATATTTGGCGATCGGCAAATTCTTATCGGCGGCCTGCTGATACAGGGACACGCCCCGCTCCGGGTCGGCAGCAACGCCATTGCCGTTGACATAGGCATATCCGAGCGAGACCGTGGAATAGGGATCGCCCAGCGAATGGCCGCGCTCAAACAATGCAACCGCCGCCTCATAGTCCGGCGCAAGCAGGCCGAGATTGTTGAAAGCGCGCCCGAACCCCGCATCGGCGGCCGACTGATAGGCCAGTCGGGCCTCGTCCAGGCGTCCCGCCTTGTGGAGCGCCCGCCCGCTGGCAAATTGAACATCGGCCCTGGCCTTGCCGGTCCCCGCCACCTCACCGCAGGCTGCCAGAACCGCTTCCGCGTCCAGTTGCTCAAGGGCTGTTTCGGCCGATTGAAGGCACCGGCTCTCCGCCGTGGCGCCGCACGACGCCAGGACGATCGCCGCGCCGGCCATGATGGCGATCTTCAGTCCCAGCCATTTAATCATGCCAGCCCCCGCGCGACATCCATATGCTATACTTCACCAAGGCAAATGATTGGCGTCGCCGCACCCGCCTGTTTCCGCCCGTTATAGAACAACATGCCGGACCAGGCGTCGTCCAAACCCGATTTTCAAGAACTTTGTTCTGACGTCGCAATAATCGCGCGGCTGGTGCGGCATTTTGGCTCAATTGCGGGGCCCGTAGATGAAGATCGCCCGATTGCAACCCCTGCCTTGCCCATTCCGCGTTCCGCACCGGCTTGACCAAAGCGCGGGGGAAGGGCAACTTGGCGTCATCTCCCCAAAAAACTGATCGTGACGCGCGTGCCGAACGGAGTTTGGCTGGGAGAAGGCTATTGAAGTTTCGTGCCGGATGGAGGCAACGCAATGGACAAGATCCCGATGACGGTTGGAGGCCACAAGGCGCTGACCGCCGAATTCGAGCATCGGACAGCCAATGAGCGCCGTCGCATCATCGACGCCATCTCGGAAGCGCGCGCGCATGGCGACCTGTCCGAGAACGCGGAATATCACGCCGCCAAGGAGCAGCAGAGCCTCAATGAAGGCCGCATCAAGGAGCTGGAGACCATCCTGGCCCTTGCCGACATCATCGATGTCGGCAAGCTCACTGGCCCCACCGTGAAGTTCGGCGCCACGGTGACCTTCCTCGATGAGGATACCGAGGAAGAAAAGACCTATCAGGTGGTGGGCGACCCCGAGGCCGACGCCTCGGCGGGCCGCATCTCCATCTCCTCGCCCATCGCCCGCGCCATGATCGGCAAGGAGGAAGGCGATTCGTTCGAGGTGGCCGCCCCCGGTGGCGCCCGCAGCTACGAGATCGTCACGGTGCGCTACATCTGAGCCCCGCCACCCCTCTGGGCTGTGACATTTCCCCTCGTTCCACAGGCAGCTTGCCCTTCCCGGTACGGTTTGCCTTGAAAGACCCCTCCCTCGCCCCTTAACTAGGAGCGAGGGAGCATTCGTTTTGTCGGAGAGCGTTGCGATGCACGCGAAAGTCATCATCATCGGGTCTGGCCCTGCCGGCTACACCGCCGCCATCTATGCGGCGCGCGCCATGCTGGAGCCGGTGATGATCCAGGGGCTGCAACCGGGCGGCCAGCTCACAATCACCACTGATGTGGAAAATTACCCCGGCTTCGCCGACGTCATCCAGGGCCCCTGGCTCATGGAGCAGATGCAGGCTCAGGCCGAGCATGTGGGCACGCGCATCGTCAACGACATCATTTCCCATGTCGATTTCGACCGCCGTCCCTTCGTTTTGACCGGCGACAGCGGCCAGACCTATACCGCCGACAGCGTCATCATCGCCACCGGCGCCCAGGCCAAGTGGCTGGGCCTGCCCTCGGAGCAGAAATTCCAGGGCTTCGGAGTGTCCGCCTGCGCCACCTGCGACGGCTTCTTCTATCGGGGCAAACAGGTGCTGGTGGTGGGCGGGGGCAATACGGCGGTGGAAGAAGCGCTGTTCCTCACCAATTTCGCCGAAAAGGTGATCCTGGTGCATCGGCGCGACGAATTCCGCGCCGAGCGCATCCTTCAGGAGCGCCTGTTCAAGAATCCGAAGATAGAAGTGCGCTGGAACACCGAGGTGGTCGAGATCGACGGCGCCGCCATGCCGCCCTCGGTCAATGCGGTGACCCTGCGCGACGTCACCACCGGCAAGACCTATGAGCAGCCCATCGACGGGGTGTTCGTGGCCATCGGCCACGCCCCGGCCACCTCGATCTTCGCCGGCAAGCTCGACATGAAGCCCGGCGGCTATCTCCAGGTGAAGCCGGGCACCACCCAGACCAACATTGCCGGCGTTTTCGCCGCCGGCGACGTGACCGACGACGTCTATCGCCAGGCGGTCACCGCCGCCGGCATGGGCTGCATGGCCGCGCTCGATGCCGAGCGCTTTCTGGCCGAGCACGAATTGGCCGAGGCGGCGGAGTAGTCCCGACATGATCGGTCTTTCTCCCCCGCCTGTCACAATTTCTGCGCGCCGCTCGCCTAAGGCGGGGGCGCCGGCCCGGCCGGGCTAACAACAAGGAAAGCGTCGCACCATGCTCGACTGGGACAAGCTCCGGATCTTCCACACCGCCGCCGAGTCGGGCAGTTTCACCCACGCCGCCGAAAAGCTGGGCATGAGCCAGTCCGCCGTCAGCCGGCAGATTTCAGCGCTGGAAGACGATCTGGGCCTGAAGCTCTTCATCCGCCACGCGCGCGGGCTGGTGCTGACCGAAGTGGGCGAGCAGCTTTTCCGCACCGCCCATCGCATGCATTGGGAGCTCCAGCAGGTGGAGACCCAGATGTCGGAAAGCCAGGACGTGCCCACCGGGCCCCTCATCGTCACCAGCACGGTGGGCATCGGGTCCACCTGGCTGAGTTCGCGGCTCGATGAATTCCTCAAGCTCTATCCGCTGATCCAGGTGGAATTGCGCCTCAACGACGCCGAGCTGGACCTGGCCATGCGCGAGGCCGACGTGGCCATCCGCCTGCATCGCCCCAACCAGTCGGAAATGATCCAGCGCAAGCTCTTCACCGTCCACAACCACTTCTACGCCTCGTCCGCCTATGTGGACGAGCACGGCATGCCCGCCTCGCCCGAAGAGCTGGACAATCACCGCATCATCAGCTTCGGCGAGCCGGTGCCGTCCTATCTGGGCGACATCAACTATCTCGAACGCATGGGCCGCCCCGATTCCAATCCGCGCCGCGCCGTGCTCAAGGTCAATGCCATCTATGGCATGCTCCAGGCCTGCCAGGCCGGCATCGGCATCGCCATGCTGCCCGCCTACGTCACCGAGACCGCCGGCGGCCTGGTGCGGGTGCTGCCCGAGATCGAGCTTCCCGCCTATGAAGCCTTCTTCGTCTATCCGCCCGCGCTCAAGAACTCCAAGCGCGTCGGGGTCTTCCGCGACTTCCTCGTCGCCAAGGCGCGCGAGTGGAGCTTCTAGGGCGTTTCCAGTAAAAGTGGAAACGGCCTTTTCGGTTCGGAAACGCGATAAA
>NZ_JAUCDN010000296.1:0-4026 GCF_034675085.1 Devosia sp. | reverse complement strand
CTATATCGACGAGGTCGACAAGATTTCCCGCAAGTCGGACAATCCTTCCATAACCCGCGATGTATCGGGCGAGGGCGTGCAGCAGGCCCTGCTCAAGATCATGGAGGGCACCGTGGCCTCCGTGCCGCCCCAGGGCGGCAGGAAGCACCCGCAGCAGGAATTCCTGCAGGTGGACACCACCAATATCCTGTTCATCTGCGGCGGCGCCTTCGCCGGTCTTGAAAAGATCATTTCGGCGCGCGGCGAGGGCTCGGGCATCGGCTTTTCCGCCACGGTGAAGGACCCGCAGGACCGGCGCGTCGGCGAGCTGCTGGCCGACGTGGCTCCGGAAGACCTGGTCAAGTTCGGCCTGATCCCCGAATTCATCGGCCGCCTGCCGGTGCTGGCGACGCTGGAAGACCTCGACATTCCGGCGCTGATCGAAATCCTCACCGCGCCCAAGAACGCGCTGGTGCGTCAGTATCAGCGCCTGTTCCAGATGGAAGAGGTGGAGCTGACCTTCCACGAGGATGCCCTCAAGGCCATCGCCGAGAAGGCCATCGAGCGCAAGACCGGCGCGCGCGGCCTGCGCTCGATCATGGAAGCGATCCTGCTCGACACCATGTACGACCTGCCCTCGCTGGAAGGCGTGGAGGAAGTGGTGATCTCGGAAGACGTGGTCAAGGGCAAGGATGTGCGCCCGCTCTACATCTATTCCGAGCGCAAGAAGGAAGACGCCCCGGCCACCGCCTGAGCGAACCCGCCAGAAAAACAAAAACGCCGGGCCCTGCGCCCGGCGTTTTGCTTTTCGCCGGTGCCGCCCCACCCACCGAACGGCACCTCCCCCTTGATGGGGGAGGCTGGGAGGGGGTGTGGGAAGCCCCGATACTGGGGCCAAACAGCGCCGAACCCCCGTCGCCGCCGGTGAATACGATAAGCCCCTATGTCAGCCCGTGCTCGCGCAATGCGGCGCTTTCATCCCCGGTGATCCAGCCGAACACCTTGGCTGCCCCATCCTGCATCTGCACCAGATAATGCACCTCGAAATCGATGCGGACTTCGGTGCCGTCCTTGCGCTCGTAAAGCGAGGTCCAGTCCACCTTGGCGAGACAGTGCAGCGCGTCGATGGGGGTGATGTGCAGCCCCTTTATGCGCATCTCCCGCGTGCCGATGGCGCGGTAATGGGCGTAGCCCTGCGCCATCGCCGCGCGGAATTCGGCATCGTTTTTGCCGGCCCGCACACCCAGGGGCGCCGCCCCGATGACTTCGACGGCATAGAGCGCGGCCACCGCCTCCATATCCGCCTCGCCGGAAAGCGCCTGGTTGAATAGCGCCTCATAGCGTGCGAAGAGCGCTTTCACCGCAGCGTCCATCTGTGGCCTCCCACCCGCATTCATCCTGCGCCCAGGTTACACCCATGTTTCCGCCCTGCGCGCATATCTCCTGTGCGAAGTAACGGTAATGGTCACAAAAGCGCTAAGGTTGACTTGCGGCGGGGGCTGTCCACCCTATTTATTAACCTGAATCGCCCAGCCTTTCAGGCCGGGCAGTCGCAATCGGGCGCGCACCCTCCTCCTCCCGGCGCGCCCCGGAAAGGAAATGTGATGTCGGACGTCAATCCCACCGGCGAAACCAGCCGGGACCGGGTCTATCCGGTCCTCCCCCTGCGCGACATCGTCGTCTTCCCCGGCATGATCGTGCCGCTCTTCGTCGGCCGTGAGAAATCGGTCAAGGCGCTGGAAGAAGTCATGCGCGACGACAAGCATATCCTGGTCGTGACGCAGAAGAATGCGCAGGACGACGATCCCGCGCCCGACCAGATCTATGCCACGGGCACCATCGCCACGGTGCTGCAACTGCTCAAGCTGCCCGACGGCACCGTCAAGGTGCTGGTCGAGGGCCTGCACCGGGCGACCATCGATAAATACCTGCAAACGGTGGATTATTTCGAGGCCGAGGCGTCCATCCTGCCCGAGCCGGTGGAAGACGCCACCGAGATCGAGGCGCTGGCCCGCTCCGCCCAGACCGAGTTCGAGAGCTATGTGAAGCTCAACAAGAAGATCTCGGCCGAGGTGGTGACGGCGGTCGGCCAGATCGAGAGCCACACCAAGCTCGCCGATACCATTGCCAGCCATCTGGTGGTCAAGATCCACGAGAAGGAAGACCTGCTCTCCACCATTTCGGTGATCGAGCGCTTCCAGAAGATTCTCGGCCTGATGGAAGGCGAGATCGGCGTGTTGCAGGTGGAAAAGCGCATCCGCTCCCGCGTCAAGCGGCAGATGGAGAAGACGCAGCGCGAATACTACCTCAACGAGCAGATGAAGGCGATCCAGAAGGAACTGGGCGACGGCGAGGAAGGCTCCAACGAGCTGGCCGAGCTGGAAGAGCGCATCGCCAAGACGCGGCTGTCCAAGGAGGCGCGCGCCAAGGCCGAGGGCGAGCTGAAAAAGCTCCGCTCGATGAGCCCGATGTCGGCCGAAGCCACCGTGGTCCGTAACTATCTCGACACGCTTCTGGGCCTGCCCTGGGGCAAGAAGAGCAAGGTCAAGCGCGACCTGGTCCTGGCCGAGAAGGTGCTCGATGCCGACCATTATGGGCTGGAAAAGGTCAAGGAGCGCATCCTTGAATATCTGGCCGTGCAGGCGCGCACCGGCACGCTCAAGGGGCCGATTCTGTGCCTGGTCGGCCCTCCGGGCGTCGGCAAGACCTCGCTGGGCAAGTCCATCGCCAAGGCGACGGGCCGCGAATTCGTGCGCATGGCGCTCGGCGGGGTTCGGGACGAAGCCGAAATCCGCGGCCATCGCCGCACCTATATCGGCTCCATGCCCGGCAAGATCATCCAGTCGCTCAAGAAGGTCGGCAAGTCCAATCCGCTCTTCCTGCTCGACGAGATCGACAAGATGGGCCAGGATTTCCGCGGCGATCCGTCCTCGGCGCTGCTGGAGGTGCTCGATCCGGAACAGAACAACACGTTCAACGATCACTATCTGGAGGTCGATTACGACCTGTCGGACGTGATGTTCGTCACCACCTCGAACACGCTCAACATTCCAGGCCCGCTGATGGACCGCATGGAGATCATTCGCCTCTCGGGCTATACCGAGCAGGAGAAGCACGCCATCGCCAAGCAGCATCTCATTCCCGAGGCCGCCCGTGAAAACGGCGTCGCCCATGGCGAATTCGTGCTTTCGGACGAGATGCTGATGAAGGTCATCCGCCAATATACCCGCGAGGCGGGGGTGCGGAATCTCAAGCGCGAAATCTCCAAGCTGATGCGCAAGGCCATCACCGACATCGTGCGCACCAAGGTGAAGTCGATCGAGATCGACGATGAGCGCCTGGCCAAATATCTGGGCCCGGCCATCTTCACCCATGGCGAGATCGAGGCCGAATCCCAGGTGGGCCTGGTCACGGGCCTGGCCTGGACCTCGGTCGGCGGCGAGTTGCTGACCATCGAAGGCGTGATGACGCCGGGCAAGGGCCGCATGACGGTCACCGGCAACATCAAGGAAGTGATGAAGGAATCGCTGACGGCGGCCACGGCCTATGTCCGCTCCCGCTCCATCGAATTCGGCATCAAGCCGCCGATGTTCGATACGCGCGACATTCACGTCCATTTGCCTGAAGGCGCGACCCCCAAGGACGGTCCCTCGGCCGGCATTGGGCTGGCCACCGCCATCGTTTCGGTGATGACCGGCATCCCTGTGCGCAACGATGTCGCCATGACCGGCGAGATCACGCTGCGGGGCAGGGTGCTGCCCATTGGCGGGCTCAAGGAAAAGCTGCTGGCCGCCCTGCGCGGCGGCATCAAGACCGTGCTGATCCCTGAGGAAAATGTCCGCGATCTCGTCGAGATCCCGGATATCGTCAAGGAAGGCATGGAGATCGTTCCGGTCTCGCGCATGGATCAGGTGATCGAGCGCGCGCTGGTGCGCAAGCCCGAGCCCATCGAGTGGAGTTTCGATGAGGCCACCCCCGCCGTCTCCACCACCGTGGATGCCGGCGACGATGCGCCGGCCAGCATCACGCATTAATTCCGGTGCGCTG
>NZ_JAUCDN010000295.1:0-4032 GCF_034675085.1 Devosia sp. | reverse complement strand
CCCATGGCGGTGGCCTATTTCATCGACCAGCTTTTGCCCCGCTCGGAATTCGGCTTCATCCTCATTGCCGGGGCGATGCTGCTGGCGGTCTATGTGTTCAACGCCATGCTGATGGGCGTGGTCAATTATTTCGGCCATATGCTGGGCATCGGCATCGAAACCGACATGCGCCGGCAGGTCTTCGACCATTTGCAGAAGCTCAGCTTCCGCTTTTTCGACAACAACAAGACCGGGCATCTGATCACCCATGTGACCAAGGATCTGGAGGATGTGGGCGAGGTGGCCCATCACGGGCCCGAGGACCTGTTCCTGGCCATCATGACCTTTATCGGCGCCTTCATCCTGATGTTCACGGTCAACTGGCAATTGGCGCTGATCACCACGCTCATCGTGCCGGTGATGACCTGGCTGGTGAGCCGCTATGGCGCCAAGATGACGCAAAACTGGCGCACGCTGTTCCGCCAGGTGGGCGATTTCAACACCCGCATCGAGGACGCCATCGGCGGCATAAGGGTGGTCAAGGCCTTTGCCAACGAGCCGCATGAAACGCGCCTCTTCGCCGGCAACAACAACGCCTATCGCCAGACCAAATTGCAGGCCTATGCCTATATGACGGCCAGCATCACCATCACCTATCTCAGCACGCGCCTGGTGCAACTCGTGGTCATGCTGGTGGGGGCCTGGCTGGTGGTGAACGGCGATCTGAGCAATGGCGGCTTCGTCAGTTTCCTGTTGCTGGTCAATGTGTTCATGCGCCCGGTCGACAAGATCACCAGCGTGCTGGAAAGCTATCCCAAGGGCATTGCCGGCTTCCGCCGCTTCACCACGCTGATCGACACCGAACCTGATATCGCCGACCGGCCGGGGGCCAAGGTGGTGCACCATCTCAAGGGCGACATCGTCTTCGCGAATGCCAGCTTTTCCTATGAAGCGGGCCGCAAGATCATCGATGGGCTCAATCTGAGCGTTCAGGCGGGTGAGACGCTGGCCATCGTGGGCCCGTCGGGCGCAGGCAAGACCACGCTGTGCTCGCTGCTGCCGCGCTTTTACGAGCTCGAGAGCGGCGCGATCAGCATTGATGGCATCGATATCCGCGACATGACGCAGGCCTCGCTGCGCAGCCAGATCGGCATCGTGCAGCAGGACGTGTTCCTGTTCGGCGGCACCATTCGCGAGAATATTGCCTATGGGCAGTTGGGCGCCAGCGACGAGGCCATCATGGAGGCGGCGCGGCGCGCGCGCTTCGACACGGTGATTGCCCGCATGCCGGACGGGCTGGACACGGTGGTGGGCGAGCGCGGCGTCAAGCTCTCGGGCGGGCAGAAGCAGCGCGTGGCCATTGCCCGTATCTTCCTGAAAAACCCGCCGATTCTCATTCTGGACGAGGCGACATCGGCGCTGGACACGGCCACGGAGGTGGCTATCCAGCGCTCGCTGACCGAGCTGTCGCAGGGGCGCACCACGCTGGTGATCGCCCATCGCCTCGCCACCATCCAGAATGCCGACCGCATCGTGGTGGTGGACGAAACCGGTATCGTGGAAGAGGGCAGCCATGCGGCGCTGCTGGAGCGCGACGGCGCCTACGCGGCGCTGCACCGGGCCCAGTTCGGCGAGCGGGGATAAAACGGGCCGGCGCGGGGATAAAGGCGGGGCACGGGGACCGATTGCCCCGTTTTCGCGTTAGCGCCCCGGCGTTTCGGCTAACGCATTGTTAACATCGAGCATGACGCATCGTCACCTTTCGCGCCGAAAGGGGCGCGGATTTTCACGCGACGCCGAGCGGGGCGACCGGTGCGCCGTTGACGCAATCTAAACCACCGGATGTAACCTCGGTTTAAGCCGGAAACGGCAAGGGTGGGGGAAAGCCCCTATCCGCAGGTTCAATCGTGTCCGGCGTGCTCGATTTCTTTCTTTCCGACCATGAATTTGCCCTGGTCGGCCTTGCCGCCCTGATCTGCCTGGCCTCGTCCTATGCCTGCGCCAGCCTGGTGAACCATGCGCGGCGGGCCAGCGGGCGGATGCGGTGGGTGTGGACGGCCATCGCGGCGCTGGCGGTGGGATCGGGCATCTGGGCGACGCATTTCGTGGCGGTGCTGGCCTTCCGGCCCGGCTTCACGCCGGCCTACGACCTGGCGCTGACCGGAGCGTCGCTGGGTATCGCCATTCTGGTTTGCGGGGCGGGCATCGCCATGGCCATCCGCGGCCAAGGCGGCTGGGATCATGCGCTGGGCGGCGCGGTGGTGGGCGTGGCCATTTCGAGCATGCATTATACCGGCATCTTCGCGCTGGTGATGGGCGGCACCCTGGGCTGGAACGCCACCGGGGTATCGATCTCGATCATCGCGGGGATCGGGCTCGCCGGGCTGGCGCTGCCGGTGGCCCTGAGCGGCAGCGGCAGCGGCTGGCGCCGGCGACTGTCGGGGGCGGGGCTGCTGACCCTGGCCATCTGCGCCATGCATTTTACCGCCATGGCCTCGGCCGATTTCTCGCTGTGCTTCGCGATGGAGGGCGAAGGGGAACTGCATGCCGGCTGGATGGCGGCGGCGGTGACCGGCAGCGCGCTGCTGATCCTGGGCCTGGCGATGGGCAGCGCCCTGCTCGATGAAATCGACCGGCGGCGCACGGCGCGCGAGGCGGCGCGGCAGCAGCGCGACGCCGAGCGGATCAGCGAGGTTTCCGGCCGTCTGGAACTAGCCCTCACCCATATGGCGCAGGGCATCGGGCTTTATGACCGCGCGGGAAAGCTGCAACTTTATAATGGCCGCATGGTGCAGATGCTGGGGCTGGACGGATCGCGCGACCTGACCGGGCTCGATTTTCGCGAGGTCTGCCGGCTGGCGGCGCTGCATGCGGGCCAGAATCCCGGCGAAATCGAGGAAATCACCGAGCGGCTGATGGCCCAGCACACCCCGCTGCTGGCCAGGGGCGGCGAGGTGGTGCATCAATTTTCCGACGAGCGCACGCTGCGTATCTCCCATAGCCCGGTGGGCGACGGATCGTGGGTCTCCACCATCGAGGACATCACCGAGCGCGAGCGCTCGGAGCGAGCCATCGCCCATCTGGCCCGCCATGACGGGCTGACCGGCCTGCCCAACCGGGCCCTGTTCGGCGAGCGGTTCGATGCGGCGCTGGAAGACGCGCGCGACAGCGGCAACAAGCTGGCGGTGATCGCTATCGACCTCGACCGCTTCAAGGAAATCAACGACAGCCACGGCCATGCCACCGGCGACACGGTGTTGAAAATCCTGGCCGGGCGGCTGAGCGAGGGGTTGAACAAGGGCGAGATGGTGGCACGGCTGGGCGGGGACGAATTCGCCGCGCTCAAGAGCTTTGCCTCGATGGAGGTGCTGCGCGATTTCCTGCAACGCATCGAAACGGCGCTGTTCTGCCGCGTGGAGGTGGATGGCGGGGTGGTCAATACCGGGGGCAGCATCGGCGTCGCCATCTATCCCGACGACGAGACCGACCGCTCGCGCCTGCTCAACAATGCCGACCTGGCGATGTATCGCGCCAAGGCCGAATTCGACCGCCATATCTGCTATTATGAGCGGGAAATGGACGAGACGGCGCGCCAGCGGCGCGACCTGGCGCGCGATATCTGGACGGCGCTGGAAACCGACAGCTTCTACCTCGCCTATCAGGTGCAGAAATCGGTGCAGACCGGCGAGGTGACCGGCTACGAGGTGCTGCTGCGCTGGGACCGGCCGGGCCATGGCAATGTGTCGCCCGCCGATTTCATCCCGGTGGCCGAGGAATGCGGGGCCATCGGCGCCATCGGCAACTGGGTGCTGAAAATGGCGTGCCTGGAGGCCGCGTCCTGGCCCGAGCCCTACAAGATCGCCGTCAATATTTCGGGCGTGCAGCTCTCGCAGGTGGAACTGATCGACATGGTCCGCAACGTGCTGTTCCTGTCCGGGCTCGCCCCGGAGCGGCTGGAGCTGGAGGTGACGGAAACCGCCATCATCGCCGACAAGCAGCGGGCGCTGCATATCCTGCGGCAATTGCGGGCCATGGGCGTTTCCATCGCCATCG
>NZ_JAUCDN010000294.1:0-4046 GCF_034675085.1 Devosia sp. | reverse complement strand
CCCAGCCTCCCCCATCAAGGGGGAGGTGCCGTTCAGGGCCTGGGGCCCGATCCTGCCAGATAAGCGGAACCACGCTTCCCTCTTGACGGGGGGGGGGGCCGGCGGGTGATGCGCTGGCCCCATTGCCCTTTTCCCCCGCCGCGTGCTTGAACACGGGGCGGATGATGGAGAGGCAGCATGGCGCGGATCGGCCTGGTGGCGCATGACGACAAGAAGGATGAGCTCTGCGCCTGGGCGGAGCGGCACAAGGCCAAGCTGGCCCAGCATGAATTGTGGGGCACCGGCACCACGGGCGGGCGGGTGATGGCGGCGACGGGCCTGCCGGTCTACCGGCTCAAGAGCGGGCCGCTGGGCGGCGACCAGCAATTGGGCGCTATGATCGCCGAGGGCAGGCTCGACATGCTGATCTTCTTCATCGACCCGCTTTCGGCCCAGCCCCATGATGTGGACGTCAAGGCGCTGACGCGGCTGGCCACGCTCTACGACGTGCCCTGCGCCAACAATAAATCCACAGCCGATGCCGTACTCGCCAGCCTTTGATTGGCGGGTTGGAGTTGACCCTTAGTCGCTCTTGTGACCAGATGCCGCAAAATTGCCCGGATTGAACCGGGCTTTCGGACTCTTACAGGAAACGGGACGACGCATTTGTCCTCCGACTTGGTCATCGACGTTCGCAACGTCAGCAAACGCTTTGGCGGGCTCACCGCCGTCAACAACTGCTCGCTTTCGGTCCGGCGCGGCTCCATCACCGGGCTGATCGGCCCCAATGGGGCGGGCAAGTCCACCCTGTTCAACATCGTGGCCGGCAATATCGTGCCCGATGAGGGGGTGATCCTGTTCGACGGACAGGACGTGACCGGCTTCAAGCCGCATGAGCTGTTCCGCATCGGCATGCTGCGCACCTTCCAGATCGCCCATGAATTCTCGCAGATGTCGGCGCTGGAAAACCTGATGATGGTGCCCGGCGACCAGCCCGGGGAAAGGCTGACGGCCAACTGGTTCCGGCCTGGCCTGGTGCGCAGCCGCGAAAAGGACGTGCGCAAGAAGGCGCTGGACGTCATCGACTTCCTCAAGCTCGGCCATGTGCGCAACGAATTGGCGGGCAATCTTTCGGGCGGGCAGAAAAAGCTGCTGGAGCTGGGCCGCACCATGATGGTGGACGCCAAGATCGTGCTGCTGGACGAGGTGGCGGCGGGCGTCAACAAGACGCTGCTCAACGACCTGGCCGCCAATATCGAGCGGATGAACCGCGAGCTGGGCTATACCTTCTTCGTCATTGAGCACGACATGGACCTGATCGGGCGGCTGTGCGACCCGGTGATCGTCATGGCGCAGGGCGAAAAGATCGCCGAGGGCCCCATGGCCGAAATCCGCGCCAACCCGGCCATTGTCGAGGCCTATTTCGGCACCCCCGTGGAGGCCGCTTAAGCCATGCCGCTGATCGAACTGAACCACGTCGTGGGCGGCTATGGCGGCGCGCCCATCCTCAACGGCGTCGACATCGCCATCGAGCAATCCGATATCGGGGTGATCGTGGGCCCTAACGGGGCCGGCAAGTCGACCACGCTCAAGGCCATTTTCGGCCTGCTCAAGGTCACCGGCGGCACCATCGAATTCGGCGGAGAGAACATCGCCAATTCCCTGCCCGACAGGCTCGTGCCCAAAGGGCTCAGCTTCGTGCCGCAGGAAAAGAACGTCTTCACCTCGCTCAGCGTCGAGGAAAATCTCGAAATGGGCGCCTTCACGCGCAGCGACGGTTTCTCCGACACCATGGCCTGGGTCTACGACATGTTCCCGGTGCTCAAGGAAAAGCGCCGCCAGCCGGCGGGCGAACTTTCCGGCGGGCAGCGGCAGATGGTGGCCATGGGCCGCGCGCTGATGAGCAAGCCCACCCTTTTGATGCTGGACGAGCCTTCGGCGGGCCTGTCGCCGCGCTACGTCATCGAGATCTTCGAGACCATCATGCGGGTCAACAAGGAAGGCGTGGGCATATTGATGGTGGAACAGAATGCGCGCCAGGCGCTGGCCTTCGCCACGCGCGGCTTCGTTCTGGCGCAGGGGCAGAACCGCTTCACCGGCACCGGGCCGGAACTGATCGCCGACCCGGAAGTGGCCAAGAGTTTCCTGGGGGGCTAGCCGTGGACGAGCTGATTTTCTTCATCAATCGCGTCCTCATCTCGGGCACGGTCCTGGGATCGATCTACGCGCTGGGCGCCATCGGCGTGACGCTGATCTTCGGCATATTGCGCTTCGCCCATTTCGCCCATGGCGACATGATGACCATGGGCGCCTTTATCGGCTTCGTGCTGGCCTCGGCGCTGGCGGCCATGGGGGTGGTGCTGCCTTTGCCCATGGGCTTCGTCGTGCTGCCGGTGGCCATGGTCATCACCGCCATATTGGCGCTGGGGATCGACAAGGGCTTTTACGCGCCGCTGCGGGCGCGCGGAGCCAAGCCGGTGACGCTGCTCATCGCCTCGATCGGGGTGACGCTGATGATCCAGGGGCTGATCCGCCTGATCTTCGGCTCGGGTACCAAGACCATGTATGTGGCCGGCGAGACCAAGGACATCTTCCGCTTCGACATGAGCTGGGCCGGCGGCTCGCGCCCGATCAACATCACCGAGCCGCAGCTCATCATGTTCGCCGTAACCGCGGCGCTGGTGGTGGCGCTGCATCTGTTCCTCACCCGCTCGCGGCTGGGCAAGGCCATGCGCGCCATGGCCGACAATGCCGACCTGGCGCAGGTTTCGGGGATCAATACGGCGCTGGTGGTGCGGGTAACATGGGTCATCGCCGGCTCGCTGGCCTGCGTGGCCGGCACCATGCTGGCGCTGGACGTGGCGCTGATGCCCGACCTGGCCTTCAACATCGTGCTGCCCATCTTCGCCGCCGCCATCGTGGGCGGGCTGGGCCATGCCTATGGCGCCATCGTGGGCGGGTTCCTCATCGCCTTCGCCGAAACGCTGGCGGTGTTCAACTGGACCGCCGTCCTGCGCCCGCTCAACGCCGTCCTGCCCGAGGGCATGGAGCTGCCGGCCAATCTGGCGCTGGTGCCGACCGAGTACAAGCTCACCGTCGCCTTCGTCATCCTGGTCATCACCCTGCTGCTGCGCCCCACGGGTATCTTCAAGGGAGCTTCGACATGAGCGCCGCTACGGCCAATTCCGGCTGGGATACGCCGCTGCGCCGGGGGCTGCTGCTGTTCTCGGGCATGTTCCTCATCGTGCTGGCGGTGGGGCTGGTGCAGGGCACGGCCTCGATCCTGCTCATCCTCATCCAGGCGACCGGCTATGCGCTGATCGCGCTCGGGCTCAATATCCAGTGGGGCTATGGGGGCCTGTTCAACTTCGCCATCATGGGCTTTCTCATGGTGGGCGGGGCGTCCACCGTCTTCCTCTCCTATCCGGTCAACCTGGCGTTTTGGCAGAGCGAGGGGCCGATGCTGCTCGGGCGAGCGCTGATCGCCTTCCTTTTCGGGCTGATGCTGGTATTGGCGGCGCGCCAGAGCCATCGCATCGGTATCGGCGGCAAGGGCCGCGCGGTGCTGGTGGGGCTGGCCTGGTTCATCGGCTATCTCGTCTATCGCAGCCAGATCGACCCGGCGGCGGCCTATATCGAATCCACCGCCGGCTTCGTCGGCGGGCTGGGGCTGCACCCGGTGCTGGGCTGGGCCTTTGGCGGGCTGGTCTCGGCCGTCATCGCCTTTTATATCGGCAAGATCAGCCTGGGGCTGCGCACCGACTACCTGGCCATCGCCACCATCGGCATCTCCGAAATCCTGCGGGCGCTGATCAAGAACATGGACTGGCTGACGCGCGGCACCATGACGGTGTCGCCCATGCCCTGGCCCACGCCGCTGCCGCAGCAATTGCAGGCGGCGGGCCTGTCCATTCCCGAAAGCTTCGTCACCGCACGGCTTTCCTACCTGGTCCTGGCGCTGATCATCCTCATCGTCGCCTTCCTGCTGGTGCAGCGCGCCTATGGCGGGCCTTGGGGCCGCATGATGCGCGCCATCCGCGACAACCACATCGCGGCGGCCTCGATGG
>NZ_JAUCDN010000293.1:0-4052 GCF_034675085.1 Devosia sp. | reverse complement strand
CCGGCATCATGGAGCATATCGAGGAAGCGGGCATCCATTCGGGCGACAGCGCCTGCTCGCTGCCTCCGCGCACCCTCTCGCCCGAGACCATGGCCGAACTCAAGCGCCAGACGGCCGAGCTGGCCTTCGCGCTCAAGGTCGGCGGGCTGATGAACGTGCAATATGCCCTCAAGGACGGCGTGATCTACCTGCTCGAAGTCAATCCGCGCGCTTCCCGCACGGTGCCCTTCGTCGCCAAGGTCATCGGCGAGCCCATCGCCAAGATCGCCAGCCGCATCATGGCGGGGGAAAGCCTGGCCAGCTTCAATCTCAAGGAAAAGACCTTCAACCATATCGCGGTCAAGGAAGCCGTCTTCCCCTTCAACCGCTTCCCCGGCGTCGACACGGTGCTGGGCCCGGAAATGAAATCGACCGGCGAAGTCATCGGACTGGATACCGATTTCGCCCTCGCCTTCGCCAAGTCCCAGCTCGGCGCCGGCCAGAAGGTGCCGCTTTCGGGCACCGCCTTCATTTCCGTGCGCGACGAGGACAAGCAATATATCGTCGACATGGCCCGCCATCTGGTCGAGGGCGGCTTCACCATCCTTGCCACCGGCGGAACTCAGCGCTATCTGACCGAGAACGGCATCGCCGCCACCAAGATCAACAAGGTGCTGGAAGGCCGGCCCCATATCGTCGATTCGATGAAGAATGGCGGCGTACAACTGGTCATCAACACCACCGATGGCCTGAAATCGGTCACCGACAGCCGCGATATCCGACGCACGGCGCTCCATGCCAAGATTCCCTATTACACCACCATCGACGGCGCATTGGCGGCGGTGGAGGGTATCGTGGCGCTGCAAAAGGGCAGCCTCACCGTGCGCCCGCTGCAAAGCTATTTCGCCGCCTGAGCCCGCCCCTGAATCAGGGTGGATTTTTTGCTTCCCACCTCCCAACATGAGCCTCATCGCTCTGTTGGGAGGAACAGCATGCGCCCCATCGCCACGATTGCCGCCTTCGCCATTCTGACCGCTCCGGCGCTGGGCGGCGCGCCCGTCAACATGTTCACCATGGAAGGCGCCTGCGAAAAGCTGATGCTGGGCGACGACGACCTGAGCCCGAGCTGCGGCGAAAGCGTGATGCAGATCGTCTATGACGACGGCCGCGTCGGCCTATACGCCTTTTCAGGCGGCCAGATTCTCGCCTTTTCCGGCGTGAACGACGAAGTGATCAGCGGGGAAATCCACCAGGACCTGGACAAGGTCATCATCGGCAAGAGCCAGACCGATGTGCGCGAGACGCGCGTCGAGGGCACCTGCCTTTATGAAAACCCCTTTATCGGCATCGCCCGTTTCGAATGCGACGCCATCGCGGAGAATGGCGCCACCTTCAGCCTCGTCTTCATCACCGATGGCACCCCGCCGGTGGACCGGATGGCCGATTGACTCTGCCCCAGCCTTCCCGGCCCTCAGCCGCGGAAGAAGGCGGCCACTTCCGCCAGCGCGCCATCGACCGCATCGTCATCGACGTCCAGATGGGTCACCCAGCGCTGCGTGCCGTAGCGGCCGGTGATGCCGACGCCTTTTTCGGCAAGAAACCGGGTGAAGCGCTCGCCGATGGCCGGGTCGGCCTCGACGAAGACGATATTGGTGTCGGGCATGGTGACGCTGAGCGCGGAATGGCCGGCCAGCCCCTCGGCCAGCCTGCGGGCACGGCGGTGATCCTCGACCAGTCGCCCCACATTATGCTCGATGGCGTAAAGCCCGCCAGCAGCGAGCATCCCCGCCTGGCGCATGCCCCCGCCCAGCATCTTGCGGTGACGCCGCGCCGTCTCGATCAGGTCCTTGCGCCCCACCAGCACCGAGCCCACCGGCGCGCCCAGGCCCTTGGACAGACAAACGGAAACCGTGTCGAACGGCTCCGCCAGCTCCTTGATGCCGATGCCCAGCGCGGCGCAGGCATTGAAGGCGCGGGCGCCATCCAGATGCAGCCCCAGCCCATGCTTGCGGGCTAGCCCCGCCACGGCCGTCATGTAGTCCATCGGCAGGGCGCGGCCGCCAAAGGTATTTTCCAGCGCAATGACGCGGGTGGTGGCGAAATGGCTGTCCCCGCTCTTGATCGCGGCCTCGATATCGGCCAGCGCCATGGTGCCATCGGCCTGATGGGCGATGGGCTGAGGCTGGATGGAGCCGAGCACCGCCGCCCCGCCGGCCTCGAATTTATAGCAATGCGCCTCCTGGCCGGCGATGAATTCGTCGCCCCGGCCGCAATGGCTCATCAGCGCCAGAAGGTTCGATTGCGTCCCCGAAGAAACGAACAGCGCCGCCTGCTTGCCCAATAGGCCCGCCATGACCTGTTCGAGCCGGTTGACGCTGGGATCGTCCCCGAACACATCGTCGCCCACCTCCGCCGCCGCCATGGCGGCGCGCATGGCGGGGCTGGGCCGCGTCACCGTATCGGAGCGGAAATCATAGCGGATGGTGTTCATGGTCGGCTCCGGTTGGGGTAAACCCAACTTGTGCCAAGCCGAGCCGCTTTTGGCTAGGCCGCCACATCGCCGCCATCCTCGCCATCATTGGCCGCGGTCAATTCTATCGGCGGGCGGCGCGCGACGACGAGCAGGCCCATGACCGGCGCGCCCCGGTCAAAGCGCAGCACCGCCTGCTCGAAGCGCAGAATTTCGAGCCCCACGACCACCAGCGCGTCCCGCGTCGCCTCCACGCCATGGGCGTAGCGCAGCGAGGGGCGCAGGAACACAGCCTCGGGGCCGTCATGGGCCTCGAGCGAAAACGCCGCCAGCCCACCCGGCCGCAGCGCGGGCACCAGCGCTGAAAGAATAGGCTGCAACGCGCCGCAATAGATGAACACATCGGCCGCCGTCACCAGATCGGCGCCTGCGCGGCGGGCGTTGAGGGCGGCGACCAGTTCGCCCTTTTGCAACTGGTCGTAAATGCCCTTGCGCGCCGTTTCGGCGATCATGGCGGCGGAAATGTCGATGCCTTCGAGGAACGCCGTCCGAGGCCGCAGCCTTTCACCCATGAGGCCGGTGCCGCAGCCCAGATCCAGCGTCGCGGCGAAGCGCTCTATGCCCAGCCGCACCATCTCGGCCCGCACCAGAGCGTCGAGCATCTCGGGCACGCGATAGCCCAGCCTGCCGACCAGGGACTGCTCGAATTGCGGGGCGTATTGATCGAAAAGCGCTTCGACATAACTGACCGCCGTGCCCTGCGAGAGTTGGCCCGCGCCATGGGCGGCCAGCTTCAAGCCGGCGGCAAAAACGCCTTGATCGTCAAGCGCTTCGACATGGCGCCAGGCCGATATGGCGCGAGCGATCTCACCGGCCTTTTCGCAATAGCTGCCCAGAAGGTCCCAGCCCGCGGTCCAGTCGGGGGCAATGTCGAGCGCCTGCTCCACGAGTTCGATGGCAGGCCCAAGCTCGCCGGTTTCGGCCAGCATACGGGCATATTCGGCGCGGCGATCGGCAATGACATTGCCGGAAGAACAAAACGTCTTGGTCAAGACGAGCGCACTCTGAAGGGCCGGGCCCAATCGCCCGGTGGGCGTTGGATTTGACGGAAAATCGGGCCGAGCGCAAGCGGGCAAATGCAGCGGCAAACCCCAAGATGCGTCAAAAAGGCGGGTTTGCCCCGGCCCGGTTTGGAGTATGGTGGACATGTCCTGCCGCCCGCTTCGGCGTGCGCGGCCCGACCCCGGACGGCCCCGGTCTCCCGCATGGCGCACCGCGCCTGCCGACCGGTTCCAGCCCAGCGCAAGGCTTCATCGCCTGGCGCAAATACTTGGCGATGCACTGTTTTTCTCTGAAAGAAGCCCCTTCTTCCGGAGCGTTTTGTTGTGTGTAAACAGATATTGAACAGGCTTTTTTTTCAGGCTACGCTCCACCCATCGAATATTGCGGCCGACCGATCTGATCCTGCGAATTCCATTCGCGCCTGCTGACGTCACTTTCCGATATTTCGATATCACTCCAGTCCTGGGCCAATAGTGGCCCGGACCGCCTAGCAGCAGCGACTGCACGAGGGAACGCGCATCATGGCAACTGGCACCGTAAA
>NZ_JAUCDN010000292.1:0-4054 GCF_034675085.1 Devosia sp. | reverse complement strand
GGCGTGCTCAACACCGACAATATCAACATCACCGGCGAGAGCTTCGACTACGGCCCCTGGCGCTTCCTGCCCGTTTACGACCCCGATTTCACCGCCGCCTATTTCGATGAGACCGGGCTCTACAGCTTCGGCCGCCAGCCCGACACGCTGGCCTGGAACCTCACCCGCCTGGCCGAGTGTCTGCTGCCGCTGTCCGCATCCGACGCGCTGGAAGCGGCGCTCAACACCGTCTGGCCCGCCTTCCGCGCCGCCCTGGCCGAATGCGTTCTGGGCCGGCTGGGCCTGGTGCCCGGCGACATAGAGGCCGACAGCGCCTTCGTCGCCGCCCTGTTCGGCTTTCTGGGCACCAGCAAGGCGCCTTACGAGCAATTCTTCTTCGATTGGCGCGGCGGCCTGTCGAGCGAAAAGCGGGCGAGCAAAAGCCCGTCATCGGCGCTTTATGCCGGGGAAGCCTTCGCGCCGCTGCGCGAGCGGATGGGCCGTTATCCCGCCACCGCTGGGGTTAATCTGGATCACCCCTATTTCGCCCGTTCCACGCCGCGCACCATGCTGATTGAGCAGGTGGAGGCCATCTGGACGCCTATCGCCGAAAAGGACGATTGGAGCTTGTTCGAAAGCACACTTTCCCAAATCGCCCAGATGCGCCATGCCTATGGCCACACGATCTGAGGAGAATGCCATGCCAATCTATTCCCTGGACGGGGTTGCCCCGCATATCGATCCGCAAGTGGGCTGGATCGCGCCCAGCGCTGTTTTGGTGGGCGATGTCAGGGTTGGCGCCGAGGCCGGCATCTGGTTCGGCGTGGTGGCGCGCGGCGATATCGAGCCGATCACCATCGGGGCGCGCAGCAATGTGCAGGAAAACTGCGTGCTGCACACCGATAGCGGCTATCCGCTGGTCATCGGGGACAATGTCACCATCGGCCATGCCGCCATCATCCATGGCTGCACCATTGGCGAGAATACGCTGATCGGCATGGGCGCCACCGTGCTCAACGGCGCGAAAATCGGGCGCAACTGCCTGATCGGCGCCAATGCGCTCATCACCGAGAACAAGGTGATCCCCGACAATTCCATGGTTCTGGGCGCGCCCGGCAGGATCGTGCGCGAGATCGACGCCGAAGGCGTTGCCGCGCTGGCCGCTTCGGCCGAGCGCTATGTGCGCAACGCCAGACGCTTCGCCGCCGGCATGGCCCCCGTCATCACCGACACCGATTTCGATCCGGCATAGCCCCTCCACGCTGTCGCCCCGGCCTTGAGCCGGGATGACACCGGGGTACTACCCGATCTCATAAGGCACGATGCTGCGCCGGTCCTGCGGCACGGTGATGTTCGCCGCCAGCGGCGGCACCGAGCGTTGCGGGCAGGCGCGGCGCTCGCAGATGCGGCAGGAAATGCCGATGGGGTCGAAGGCGGCGCGGGCAAGATCGACATCCTGCCCATAGACCAGCCGGTTGGCGTGGATCACCTCGCAGCCCAGCGCATAGGCATAGCGGCGCGTTGTGCCGTTATAGCCGCCCATGCGCTTTTCATGGCTCCAGGCCAGGCACAGATAGCGGGTGCCATCGGGCGTTTCGGCCAATTGCCGGATGATGCGCCCCTGCGCCTCGAAGGCCCGATGCACGTTCCAGAGCGGGCAGGCGCCGCCGAACCGGGCAAATTGCAGCGCCGTGGCCGAATGGCGCTTGGTGATGGTGCCGGCGGCGTCGACCCGGGCAAAGAAGAACGGAATGCCCCTTTCGCGCGGCCTCTGCATGGTGGACAGCCTGTGCGCCACCTGTTCGAGACTGGCCCCGAACAGGTGCCCCAACTCCTCGATGTCGAAATGGCAGGCTTCCGAGGCGCGCAGGAAGGCGCCATAGGGCATCTGCAAGGCCCCGGCGAAATAATTGGTCAGCCCCATGCGGGCGATGGCGCGGGCTTCCTGGGTCTTGAAAGCGGCGCCATCGAGCAGGGTGTCGAGCAGGGTCGCCTGTTCGAGACCGGCCAGCACGACGGCGAGCTGGAAAAACTGGCTGGCCGGCTCTAGGCGGGAATTGATCCACAGATCGCGATTGGCGCGGTCGAACCGGCTCATCGCCTCCCCACTGGCGGGCGGGGTCAGCACCACCCGCACATTGTGCATTTCGGCGCTGTAAAGGATCAGCCGCCGCAGCCGGTCGGGGCCGAATTCGCCCAGTTCTCCGGCCAGCGCCTCGGCAGCGCGATCGAGCGGGTCGATATAATTGTCGGCATAGTGGAAGAAGTCGCGCACTTCCTCATAGGCGGTGGGCAGGCCCGAATGCGGGTTCTGGCTCAATGCCGCATCGACGCTGGCCAGCCGCTCATTGCCCTTGCGATAGCTTTCATAAAGCCCAAGCATGGCCCGGGCCATGTCGGGGGCGTTGGTGGCGACGGTCTTGAGCTCCTGCAAGCTCGGCGCCGTCTCCCCGAATACCGGATCGGCCAGCGCCTCGCGCAGGTCGGCCACCAGCCGGTCGCTGGCATCGGTCATCAACTCGGAAAGATCGAGGTTGAAGCCATCGGCCAGCGCCAGCATCACTGCCGCCGTCAGCGGGCGCTGGTTGGATTCGAGCTGGTTGACATAGGAGGGCGAGATATCGAGCCGCCCCGCCAATTCGGCCTGGGTCAGCCGGTGCTGGCCGCGCAGGGCCCGCAATTTCGCTCCGGCAAAGACCTTGCGCGCCGCCATTCTTCACAAATCCACAAAATTACAAACTTTACCATGTGCGATTGTAGCACATGCGCCTTTTGCTGTCTTGGGGGATGAAGGGGCGCGCGCTAGACTGGCCTCATTCCAGCCCGGAGGCTCGCCATGCAGCAGATCATCACCGCCCTTGAAGCCAGGCGCGAGGAGGCACGGTTGGGCGGGGGGCAGCGGCGCATCGACATCCAGCACGGCAAGGGCAAGCTCACCGCCCGCGAGCGCCTGGAGGTGCTGCTCGATCCGGGCAGTTTCGAAGAATACGACATGTTCGTCACCCATCGCGCCACCGATTTCGGCATGGGCGAGACCATCATCGCCGGCGACGGGGTGGTGACCGGCTGGGGCACCATCGAGGGAAGGCTGGTTTATGTCTTCTCCCAGGACTTCACCGTCTTCGGCGGCTCGCTCAGCGAGACCCATGCGCAAAAGATCTGCAAGATCATGGACCTGGCCATGCAGAACGGCGCCCCGGTCATCGGGCTCAATGACAGCGGCGGCGCCCGCATCCAGGAAGGCGTCGCCTCGCTGGGCGGCTATGCCGATGTGTTCTGGCGCAATGTTCAGGCCTCGGGCGCGGTGCCGCAGATTTCGGTCATCATGGGCCCCTGCGCCGGCGGCGCGGTCTATTCCCCGGCCATGACCGATTTCATCTATATGGTCAAAGACACCAGCTACATGTTCGTGACCGGCCCCGACGTGGTCAAGACCGTGACCAATGAAACCGTCACCCAGGAAGAGCTGGGCGGGGCGTCCACCCACACGAAAATCTCCTCGGTGGCCGACGCGGCCTTCGACAACGACATCGAGACCCTGCTCGAAACGCGGCGCCTGGTCTCCTACCTGCCCCTGGCGGCCGGGCAGAAGCCGCCGCGCCTTCCCACCCATGACCCCGTCGATCGGCGCGACGGCAAGCTCGACACCCTCATTCCCGACAGCGCCACCAAGCCCTATGACATGGCCGAGGTGATCGAGACCGTGGCCGACGAGGGAGAATTTCTCGAGCTGCAGAAGGATCACGCCGGCAATATCCTCATCGGCTTCATCCGGCTCGACGGGCACAGCGTCGGCGTCGTCGCCAACCAGCCGCTGGTGCTGGCGGGGTGCCTCGACATCAACGCCTCCAAGAAGGCGGCGCGCTTCATCCGCTTCTGCGACGCCTTCGATATTCCCATCCTCACCTTTGTCGACGTGCCGGGGTTCCTGCCCGGGGTGGCGCAGGAATATGGCGGCATCATCAAGCATGGCGCCAAGCTGCTGTTTGCCTATTCAGAAGCCAGCGTGCCGCTGGTCACCGTCATCACCCGCAAGGCCTATGGCGGGGCCTATGACGTCATGGCCTCCAAGCAC
>NZ_JAUCDN010000291.1:0-4062 GCF_034675085.1 Devosia sp. | reverse complement strand
GCCCACCAGTTCGATTCCATCCTCATCGACGACATCCCGCAGATGGACCGCACCAAATCGGACGCGGCCAAGCGCTTCATCCTGCTTATCGACAATCTCTATGACCGGGGCGTGAAACTGGGCGCCAGCTTCGCGGTCCCGCTGGAGCAATTGGGGCGCGACGACCGCACCGCCTTCGAATTCCAGCGCACCATTTCCCGCCTCACCGAAATGCAGTCCGAAGACTATCTGGCCCAGAGCCTGCGCGACGCGGCGGAGTGAGACCGGCCGGTTGTTCCCCGCTGGCATCCCGGCGCAGGGGGTGGGTAAGATAGTCGCCACAAACCCCGGCGCTGCCCGCGGACCTGATCCGCGGGCCATTATCCGCAAACACCGAAGCTGCAATGGCTCTCCAGCCGGCCCACGGGTCACGCCCGTGGGCAGCGTCGGTGGCTTTGGAAACTCAGGGCCAAGGCCAGTGGCCCGAGCCTGCTTTGCCCATCGGACATGCCCCCATCGCCCAATGGCAAGGGCGAAACTCTGTTTTAGACGAAGGGTTCACTTGCCCGTGCGGGGCGGTAGCGTTAAACGTGCGCCAATTCAACGCAGTCTGGGATGATGACTTATGGCGCGCAAGAAGATTGCCCTAATCGGTGCTGGCCAGATCGGGGGCACGCTGGCCCTGCTCTCGGCACAGAAGGAACTGGGCGATATCGTCCTGTTCGACGTTGTGGATGGTGTCGGCCCCGGCAAGGCGCTGGACATCGCCCAGTCCGCCCCCACCCAGGGGTTCGATGCGGTCATGAAGGGCACGTCCGAATATAAGGACATCGAAGGCGCCGACGTGGTCATCGTCACCGCAGGCGTGCCGCGCAAGCCGGGCATGAGCCGCGACGACCTCCTGGAAATCAACCTCAAGGTGATGGAGCAGGTGGGCGCCGGCATTGCCAAATATGCCCCCAATGCCTTCGTCATCTGCATCACCAATCCGCTCGACGCCATGGTCTGGGCGTTGCAGAAATTCTCCGGCCTGCCCGCCAACAAGGTCATCGGCATGGCCGGCGTGCTGGATAGCTCGCGGTTCGTCCATTTCATCGCCGACGAGCTCAAGGTGTCGGTCGAGGACGTCAACGCCTTCGTTCTGGGCGGGCATGGCGACACCATGGTGCCGCTGGCGCGCTATTCCACCGTTGCCGGCATTCCGCTCACCGATATCGTCAAGATGGGCTGGATGAGCAAGGAAAAGCTCGACCAGATCATCCAGCGCACCCGCGATGGCGGTGCCGAGATCGTCGGGCTGCTCAAGACCGGTTCGGCCTTCTATGCGCCGGCCGCTTCGGCCATCGCCATGGCCGAGAGCTATCTCAAGGACAAGAAGCGCGTTCTGCCCGCCGCCGCCCATCTGGATGGCGAATATGGCGTCAAGAACACCTATGTCGGCGTGCCGGTCATCATCGGCGCCGGCGGCGCCGAGAAGGTGGTCGAGATCGCGCTCAATTCGGCCGAGCAGAAGGCCTTCGACAAGTCGGTCGCGGCGGTCGAAGGGCTGATCGAAGCCTGTAAGAAGATCGCGCCCAAGCTGGCCTGATCCATTCCGAGCCGCTGGCACAAGCCGGCGGCTCAAGCCTTTCCGGTCTCTAGAATTGTCCGGTTATCGTCTGCCCACCCAAGGGGAAAAGCATGAATATCCACGAACACCAGGCCAAGGCGCTGCTCAAGGATTATGGCGCGCCGGTCGCTGCGGGCGTCGCCATCTTCTCGGCCGATGAGGCCGAAGCCGCCGCCAAATCGCTTCCCGGCCCGCTCTATGTGGTCAAGAGCCAGATCCATGCCGGCGGGCGCGGCAAGGGCAAGTTCAAGGAATTGGGCCCCGACGCCAAGGGCGGCGTGCGCCTGGCCAAGTCGATCGACGAGGTCGTCGCCTTCTCGCGCGAAATGCTGGGCAATACGCTCGTGACCAAGCAGACCGGCCCGGCCGGCAAGCAGGTCAACCGCCTCTATATCGAGGATGGCGCCGATATCGCCCGCGAGCTTTACTGCTCGCTGCTGGTCGATCGCGCCACCGGCCGCGTCTCCTTCGTGGTCTCGACCGAAGGCGGCATGGACATCGAGGCGGTGGCCGAGGCCACGCCTGAAAAGATCATCACCGTTGCCATCGATCCGCTGGCGGGGGTCGGCGCGGCCGATGTGGACAAGATCAACGCCGCCCTCAAGCTCGACGGCGCCGCCGCCGAGGATGGCAGGAAGCTCTTCCCCATCCTCTACAAGGCCTTCACCGAGAAGGACATGAGCCTTCTGGAAGTCAATCCGCTGATCGTGATGACCGACGGGCATCTGCGCGTGCTCGACGCCAAGGTCAGCTTCGACAACAATGCCGGCTTCCGCCATGAAGAGCTCAAGCCGCTGCGCGACCTCACCGAAGAGGATGCCAAGGAGATCGAGGCGTCCAAATACGACCTCGCCTATGTGGCGCTGGACGGCAATATCGGCTGCATGGTCAATGGGGCGGGCCTGGCCATGTCCACCATGGACATCATCAAGCTCTACGGCGCCGAGCCGGCCAATTTCCTCGATGTGGGCGGTGGCGCCAGCAAGGAAAAGGTCACGGCGGCCTTCAAGATCATCACGGCCGATCCGGCGGTGAAGGGCATTCTGGTCAACATCTTCGGCGGCATCATGCGCTGCGACGTCATTGCCGAGGGCGTCATCGCCGCGGTCAAGGAGGTGGGCCTGGAAGTGCCGCTGGTGGTGCGCCTGGAAGGCACCCGCGTCAAGGAAGGCAAGGAGATCCTGGACAAGTCCGGTCTCAACGTCATTTCCGCCGATGACCTCGACGATGCGGCGCAGAAGATCGTCGCCGCCGTCGGCAAAGCCGCCTAAGCGCCCGCAGGAGAAGAAAAACCGATGTCTATTCTCGTCAACAAGGACACCAAGGTTCTCGTGCAGGGCCTGACCGGCAAGACCGGCACCTTCCACACCGAACAGGCCCTGGCCTATTACGGCACCAAGATGGTGGGCGGGGTGAACCCCAAGAAGGCCGGTGAAACCTGGTCCTCCGGTGTCGATGGCACCGAGCTGCCGGTTTTTGCCAGCGTCGCCGAGGGCAAGGAAAAGACCGGCGCCAATGCCTCGGTCATCTATGTGCCGCCTCCGGGCGCCGCCGCCGCCATCGAGGAAGCGATCGAGGCGGAAATTCCGCTCATCGTCTGCATCACCGAGGGCGTGCCGGTGCTCGACATGGTGCGGGTCAAGGCCAAGCTGGAAAAGTCCAAGTCGCGCCTGCTCGGGCCGAACTGCCCCGGCGTGCTCACCCCGGAAGAGTGCAAGATCGGCATCATGCCCGGCTCGATCTTTTCCAAGGGCTCGGTCGGCATCGTTTCGCGCTCCGGCACGCTGACCTATGAGGCGGTGTTCCAGACCACCAATGAGGGCCTGGGCCAGACCACGGCCGTGGGCATTGGCGGCGATCCGGTCAAGGGCACCGAGTTCATCGACGTGCTTGAGATGTTCCTGGCCGACGAGGCCACCAAGTCGATCATCATGATCGGCGAAATCGGCGGCTCGGCCGAAGAGGAAGCTGCACAGTTCCTCATCGACGAGGCCAGGAAGGGCCGCAAGAAGCCGATGGCCGGCTTCATCGCCGGGCGCACGGCGCCGGCGGGACGCACCATGGGCCATGCCGGCGCGGTGATTTCGGGCGGCAAGGGCGGCGCCGAGGAAAAGATCGCGGCGATGGAAGCGGCGGGCATCCGCGTTTCCTCCTCCCCGGCCCGGATCGGCAAGACCCTGTCCGAGGTGCTCAAGGGCTGAGCGGACTGGATTTTCATGCCGCCAAGCACCGTTGCCACCGGGCCTGTCCCGGTGGTCCATGCCTGCCCAGGGTGGATTGCCGGGACAAGCCCGGCAATGACGAAAAAGCGCTGCATGAGGGAGCCATGCGACCAATGTCGGTCGCGCTTCGGTCACGGTTGGGTGCTATCTGAGAATGCGAGCAGCGGCGCCTCGGGGCGCCGTAAGTCTTTACAGGATGCAAAGGAAGCCCGGTCCATACTATATTGGCTGAATTGACCGCGGCTGAGACCG
>NZ_JAUCDN010000290.1:0-4069 GCF_034675085.1 Devosia sp. | reverse complement strand
CTCAAGAAGGGTGGCTTCCTGACCCGCGACAGCCGCGTGGTGGAACGCAAGAAGTACGGCAAGGCCAAGGCCCGTCGTTCGTTCCAGTTCTCCAAGCGCTAAGCGCCGGAGTTCGGTATTTTGGAGAAGGGCCGGGAAACCGGCCCTTTTTCGTTTTGGGTTTTTGCCCTGGGCCATCCCGTCCACCGGATCATTCCGGCGGTTCTAACGACGCCTTGTTTCTGTTGCGTCTGCTGATGGGCCATAATTGGCAGATAATTTTTCATCGAGCCTTGCGAACCGTCGGCGCGCACCAGACCTTCCAGCCATGTCCAGCCTCGTCACCCGCTTCCATACATTGCTCCTGTCGGTCACCATCGCCATTACGGCGGTCGGCTTTTTCCGCATTCCCGCCGATTTCGCCTTTCCGGCCCATTGGACAGGCAGCACGCCGGACTGGCTCTGGCCTCGCGACGCGGCCCTTCTCGCGGGACCGGCGATCCAACTCGTCCTCGTCGCCGCCTTCTTCCTTTTGGGCCGGCTGCTGACGAAAAATCATCTTGCCAAGACCCGGCATATCTTCGAGCCGGCGCTGTCGCTGCTTCTGGCCATTATCGCGGCCACCCAGCTCAGCCTGCTTTTCGTCGGCATCGGCTCCGATCTCGACTTGATGCGCGTCACCGGGGCCGGGCTGGGCGTGGTCCTGTTGCCCATCGGCGTGGTGCTGTTCGAGGCCGAGCGGCACACCTATGCCGGCCTGCGCATGCCCTGGCCAATCGCCGATGACGGAGCCTGGCGGCTGGTGCATCGCCTCTGCGGCGGCGCCTTCTTCGTTTCGGGCCTCGCGCTGCTGGCCCTGGCCTGGTTCAATGTCGGCGTCGGCATTCTCGTCATGGCTTTTGCCGGCGCTGTGTTCGTTCCGGCGGTGCTGGCCGCCGGTACAAGCGTTCTGCTGGCCAAAAACTGATTTCGCATCGCTATTGCCCAATTTCGGTGCTTGCCGAAGAATTTTTTCCTCTTCCGACCCGCAAAGAAAATCCCGTATGCAGCGATTTGCGGCGGGGAGGGATAGATTGTGGGCAATTTCGAGGCAACGCGCTCAATCCCTGGGCGGGCCTCGTTTGTTGCAGGTCCACCCATGTCACCCACCACAGTCTCCGCCCGGGCGCCATCGGCACCCAAGCCATTCTACACATCCTTCGGCTTCCAGGTGCTCGCCGCCATGGTCGTCGGTCTCGTGCTGGGCCTCATCGCCCGTAATCTCGGGCCCGATGCCGCCGGCAATGCCAACTGGCTGACCCAGACGCTCTCCACCATCGGCTCGTCCTTCGTCTCGCTGCTGCGCGCGCTGGTGCCGGTGCTGGTCTTCACTGCCATCGTCGCCTCCATCGCCAATCTGCGCGAATTGAACAATGCCGCCAAGCTGGTGTGGCAGACCCTGCTCTGGTTCGCCATCACTGCGCTGATCGCCGTGGGCATCGGCATTGCGCTGGGGCTCATCATCCAGCCGGGCCTCAATACCGCCGTGGCCGAAACCGCCGCCCGCGCGCCGTCCTCCACCGGCTCGTGGCTCGATTTCCTCAAGGGGCTCATCCCCTCCAATATCCTGGGCCTGGCCGCCTCCACCCGCGTTTCCGACAGCGGCGCCACCACCAGCCTGAACTTCAACGTGCTGCAGATCCTGGTGATCTCCATCGCCGTGGGCATTGCCGCGCTCAAGGTCGGCCCTGCGGCCGATACCTTCCTGGCCTTCAACCGCTCCTTCCTTAAGATCGTGCACAAGCTGCTCTGGTGGGTCATTCGCCTCACCCCCATCGGCACCATCGGCCTGCTCGGCAATGCGGTCTCGGTCTATGGCTGGGACGCTCTGGCTCAGCTCGGCTGGTATTCGGCGGCCATCTATATCGGCCTCTTCCTCGTGCTCTTCGTGGTCTACCCGGTGCTGCTCCAGGCCAACGGGCTCAACCCCATCCGCTATTTTCAAGGCGCCTGGCCGGCCATCCAGCTTGCCTTCGTGTCGCGCTCATCCATCGGCACTCTGCCGCTGACAGAGCGTATTACGGAGAAGAACCTCGGCGTGCCGCGTGAATATGCCGCCTTTGCCGTGCCCCTGGGCGCCACCACCAAGATGGACGGTTGCGCGGCCATCTATCCGGCGATCTCGGCCATTTTCGTGGCCCAGTTCTTCGGCGTGCCGCTCGGCATCGAGCACTACCTGCTGATCGTCTTCGTTTCGGTCATCGGTTCGGCCGCCACGGCGGGCCTCACCGGCGCCACCGTCATGCTGACGCTGACGCTCTCCACCCTGGGCCTGCCGCTGGAAGGCGTCGGCCTGCTGCTGGCGGTCGATCCGATCCTCGACATGGGCCGCACGGCGGTCAACGTCGCCGGCCAGGCGCTGGTGCCCACCATCGTCTCCAAGCGCCAGGGCATTCTCGACCAGGCCACTTACGATCGGGGCGAGACCATCGAGGCGCTGGACGCCGAAGCGGTCCCCGCCACCTGAACCAAAAAGGGGAGGCCCAGGCCTCCCCTCCCTTTTTCTATCCGGCGCGCGGAATGAAGAGCTGTTCCGGCCCGATTCCCCTGGGCACATATTTGCCCTTGTGCAGCCGGAAGGCGTCGCCGCAGACCGAACGCGCCAGATCCGCCAGCGCATGCAGCTGCGCCTCGTCGGCTGAGCTGGTTTCCACCCACATGAACGTCCGAGCGCTGGCCGCATGGGTGCTGAAGCGGATGCCGATCCCCTGTTCTTTCGGGAATGTAATGGCGCCGCGCGCCATCTCTTCACGCAGGCGGGCGATGAAGGCGGGCGCCATGGCGATGGGGATGCAAAGCTCCATATTGCGAAAACGCGGGCGCATGCGCTTGAGGATAGCCCCCACCAGCGGCCGCGCCGGCACGCTGCGCCAGGTGCCCAGCACCTCGTGGGACTTGCCCACCACGCGCCGGCCGCGCGGCATGCGCAGCTTCAGCACCAGCCGTTGCAGCGAATAGGGCAGGCCTCTCATGGGCAGGAAAGGCGCTTGGTCGTCCGGCGTCGGCCTCTCCACCGGGTTGATATTATAGATCAGAAACGTCTTGTGCCCGGGGAACCAGTGCAGCGTGGTGGCGGCGTTCTCGGCATAGCCGCCGGCGATGATCGCATCCAGCTCCGTCTCGTCGCGCCACTGGATGACATTGGCCAGATAGTGCTGGGGCACGCAGCGGAAGGTGATTTCGGTGAGCGTGATGCCGTCGGCCCGCTGGCGCAACCGATCCCAAAGCGCCACGTCACGGCGGGATTCGTGCTCCTCGCCGCTATCGTCGACGTAACGGATTGCCTCCACCAGATCGTAGAGCGTGGCATGGGTGCTGCTGCTGCCATGTACCTCGGTGAAGAAGCAGGCTCCAGCCGAGACGCCGACGAATTCGGGCAGGGTGGCCAAAGCCTGCCCCTGCTGGTCGAGAAAGCTGATGAGGGCGGAAAGCCGCGTACCGGCCAGTACCGTCACCGACTGCCCCTCATGCCGCACGATGCCCTCATAGCGGGCCAGTGACAGCGTATCGGTCAGCGGCGCATCCTGGAACCAGCGCGAGTAGCCGTGGCCGGTCGCCTGGTAGTGGCGGCCCGCACGGGCATTGTCCAGGATATCCTCGATCCTGGCACCCGTGCGGTCGGCGCGAAGCGAAGTGAAATGACCGGCCAGCGCCCGGCTAGCCTTGTGCTGCGACACTCCCTTGAGCTTGTCGCTGCGCATTTCGATGTCATGGGCGAAGAACCACATGGTCGAGGGCATGAGCCGCCCCGCCGTCGCCGTGATCGCGCCCGGCAGGATCAGCGCCTTTCGGCCGGCCGCCTGCGCGGCGGCGGCAAAGAAATCGCCCGATTTGACGTCATTATCGGCCAGGTTGAACACCTCGCCGGATATACCCTGCTCGATCAGTGATTTGAGATGCAGGCTGAGATCGGTGACGTGGATGAGGTTGATGGTACGCCCGCCCAGTCCCACCGGAATTTTTCGCATGGCCTCCACCATGCCGGTCGACCAGTTCATGCCTGGCCCGGTGACCACGCTGGGCCGCACGATCAGCCACGGAATGCCCCGTG
>NZ_JAUCDN010000289.1:0-4078 GCF_034675085.1 Devosia sp. | reverse complement strand
GCTCGGGCGCCACGCCCATGGCGGCCAGCACATGGCTGGGGCCGACCTTGCCCGATGAACAGGCCGAGCCGGACGATACCGAGAGCCCCGCCAGATCCAGCGCCATCATGGCGGTGCTGTTCTTGATGCCGGGCACTGCGAAATTGACCACATTGCCCAGCCTTTGCCCGCCGAAGACCACCGCCTCCGCCGGTAGGCCGGCTTCGAGCCGCGCCGTCAGCGCCGCGATGCCGGCCTTGTCGTAACGGGCCGGGAAAGCCTGCGCCGCCGCCCCGAAGGCGGCGATCAGCGCCGTGGCTTCCGAGCCGCCGCGCCTTCCCTGTTCCTGCCCGCCGCCGGGGATGAGCCGCACGGTATCTGCATGGCCCTTGACCAGCAGCGCGCCGATGCCGGCCGGCGCGCCGATCTTGTGGCCGCTTATGGCCATCATATCGGGAGCCGAGGCGGCAAAATCCAGGTCGAGCTTGCCGAAGGCCTGCACCGCATCCACGAACAGCGTGTGCCGCGTCGGCCCGACCAGCGCATTGATGCGCCCCATGGGCTGCACCACGCCGGTTTCGTTATTGACCCAATGCAGCGCCACCAGCAGATCGCCTTCGGCCTCGGCGAGAATCTTTGCCAGTTGATCGAGATCAAGGCTGCCATCGCCCAGAAGCGGCACAAGCATGACCGGCAGGCCGGCGGCCTCGGCGGCGCGGGAGACGGCGGCATGTTCGCCGGCGCTGATGACGATGGCGCTCGCCGCAAAGGCGCGGGCGCCGCCGACGATGGCCTGGGTGATGGCCTCGGTGGCCGAGCCGGTGAACACCACCTGCCGGTCCTCCGCTCCGGCCAGGCGCGCCACCTGGGCGCGGGCCGCGTCGACCAGGCCGCGCAGCGCGCGGCCATGGGAATGGACCGAAGAAGCGTTGCCCGTCGAATCGAGGGCAGCGATCAGCGCCGTCCGCGCTTCAGGCAGAAGCGGGGACGCGGCATTGTGATCGAGATAGATCGCCGCTCTGGTCATTTTTCCTGTCTGGCGCATGCGCGCCGATCATGCCTGATATGCCCGAGCCGCATCTCCCTATGGGTGCGACCCCAAACACTGCTTGAAATTTAGCGCCCAACTTCATTACAAGGGGCGTTCCTGCGGGCCGCCAAGCGGCTCAAATCGAGTTTCGAACCATTCTAAACTAGATTTTCCGACCCATGTTTTAGGGAGCGGAGCCGGCTTAGTCAAGCCGCCAGACCGCAACCGAACCCCTGGTAAAGCCACACCAACAGGCCCGAAACGGCCGGAAGAAAAGACCATGCCAGAAGTGATCTTCAATGGACCCGAAGGGCGTCTCGAAGGCCGGTATCAGCCCGGCAAGGAGCCCAACGCCCCCATTGCCATCGTGTTGCATCCCCACCCCCAGTTCGGCGGGACGATGAACAACCAGATCGTCTATAATCTCTTCTACATGTTCGCCGAGCGCGGTTTTTCCGTGCTGCGCTTCAATTCGCGCGGCGTCGGGCGCAGCCAGGGCCTGTTCGACCATGGAATCGGGGAATTGTCCGATGCGGCGGCGGCGCTGGACTGGTTGCAGATCATCAACCGCGAATCGCGCGGCTGCTGGATCGCCGGCTTCTCCTTCGGCGCCTGGATCGGCATGCAGCTTCTGATGCGCCGGCCGGAGGTAGAAGGCTTCATCTCGGTGGCGCCGCCGGAAAATCTCTATGATTTCTCGTTCCTGGCCCCCTGCCCCTCCTCGGGCCTCATCATCCATGGCGACAAGGACCGGGTGGCTCCGCCCGCCTCGGTGCAGAAGCTGGTGGACAAGCTCAAGACCCAGAAGGGCATCACCATCGAACAGCAGATCGTGGAAGGGGCCAACCACTTCTTCGACGGCGAAGGCAAGATCGACGAGTTGACCAGCCGCTGCGCCGACTATCTCGACCGTCGCCGGCAGGAGATCGCCGCCGGCGGCGGGCGCTAGTTTCGGGCGCATCGACCCCGCGATCATGTAACGGAGCCCCGCCCCGCCTTCGGGCCGGCTGGGGCTCCAGGCTTTCCGCCTCATGGTTTCGTGCAATGCCATGAGGCTTCAAATCTCGATGGCTCAGAATGACCAAGTTCAAATCAGATTTCCTGCGCGTCCTCGACGAGCGCGGCTTCATCCACCAGATTTCCGACCCCGAGGGGCTGGACCAACTCGCCGCCACCTCTAAGATCTGCGGCTATGTCGGCTATGACGCCACGGCCACCTCGATCCATATCGGCAATCTCATCACCGTCACCATGCTCTACTGGCTCCAGGAGACAGGCCACACCGCCATCAGCCTGATGGGTGGGGGCACCTCCATGGTGGGCGACCCCTCGTTCCGCGACGATCAGCGCAAGCTGCTCACCGTCGAGCAGATCGAGACCAATATCGAGAGCATCAAGAAGGTCTATGGCAACATTCTCGATTATGGCGGCTCCAACCCCGCCCTGATGGTGAACAATGCCGACTGGCTGCTCAAGCTCAACTATGTCGAATTCCTGCGCGATGTAGGCCGGCACTTTTCGGTCAACCGCATGCTGAGCTTCGATTCGGTCAAGCTCCGGCTCGACCGCGAGCAGTCGCTGAGCTTCCTCGAATTCAACTACATGATCATGCAGGGCTACGACTTCACCGAGCTCAACCGGCGCTATGGCACGGTGTTGCAGATGGGCGGCTCGGACCAATGGGGCAACATCATCAATGGCGTCGACCTCTCCCATCGCATGGGCGGGCCGCAGCTTTATGCGCTGACCACGCCCCTGCTCACCAAATCCTCGGGCGAGAAGATGGGCAAGTCGGCCTCGGGCGCCGTCTGGCTCAATGGCGACCTCTTCAGCCCCTATGATTTCTGGCAGTATTTCCGCAATACCGAGGACGCCGATGTCGGCAAGTTCCTCAAGATCTTCACCCGCCTGCCCATTCCCGAGATCGAAAAGCTCGCGGCCCTGGGCGGCACCGAGATCAACGAGGCCAAGAAGGTGCTGGCCACGGAAGTCACGGCGATCGTGCATGGCCGCGCCGCCGCCGAACAGGCCGCCGCCACCGCCGCCGCCACCTTCGAGGCGGGGGGCATCGATCTGTCGCTCCCCACCGCCGAGATCGCCCGCTCCGAGCTCTCGGGGGGCGTCGGCATCCTGGCGGCGCTGGTCGCGGCCGGGCTTGCCGCCTCCAATGGCGAAGCCCGCCGCCATGTGCAGTCCGGCGCCGTTCGCGTCAACGACGCCGTGGTGGACGACGACAAGCTCAGCCTCGGCGCCAATTCGGTGCTGGACGAAGGCGTCATCAAGCTCTCGGTCGGCAAGAAGCGCCACGCGCTGATCAAGCCGGTTTAGTCCTGGTTTTGGGTGGCTGGGGCGGCAAGCCAGTCCTGGCCACCATAGATTACGCGCTGGATATTGACCGCATCATCGTCCACGGTGAAGGCGATCGACACCGATGCCAGAATACCGATGACCCGCAGCCCGGTCTGCGGGTCACGCAGCGTGCCGCGCTCGGCACCATGCTCCAGGGTGTCGATGCGCCACTTGATCTGCTGGATATAGCGGATCGCCGTATTTTCCGACGCAACATCGGCCAGCCAGTCGGAAATATGCTCGAGATCCCGTTCCGCCGCCGGCGAATAGCGAATCCGGCGGCGCTTCATCACGAGACCCGACGCGATGCCCGTGACCTGATCCGCGCTTCGAGATCAGCAAAGACCTCGTCAGACGAGCGTGTCGGCCGTCCCTCCGCCACCCATTGCTCATAGGAGGGGATGACCTCTTCCTTGACCCAGCGGTCGATGGCGGCGTCTTCGGCCTGCAAATTGCGGACGCCCGCCGCCACCGCTTCGTCGAGCGAGGCGAATTCGCCTGCGGCCACTTTGGCGGTGGCGAAGGCGATCAGGTCTTCGGGCAATTCCACGGTCAGCTTTCGGCTCATGGCCCGATCATAGCACCAAGGGGCCGCTCACTCCACCCGGGGCTGCTCGCGGGCGCGGAACTCGAACAGTTCGCGGAAGGCGCCGGGCAGCAGCAGCGAGAGCGGGTTGATGCGGAACTGGGGATTGTCCAGCGGCCCCTGCACGGCGAAGG
>NZ_JAUCDN010000288.1:0-4093 GCF_034675085.1 Devosia sp. | reverse complement strand
TGCTTTTCCATGAATTCGCTCATGTCGAGCCGCACCATGGCGGTCTCGTCGTCGAAAAGGAATTGCGCCAGCGCCTTGGTCAATTCGGTCTTGCCCACCCCGGTGGGCCCGAGGAACATGAACGAGCCGATCGGCCGGTTGGGGTCCTGCAAGCCGGCGCGCGAGCGGCGCACCGCCTTGGCCACCGCCGCCACCGCCTCGGCCTGGCCGATGACGCGGGCGCCCAGCGACGTCTCCATATGCAGCAGCTTTTCGCGCTCGCCTTCCAGCATCCGGTCCACCGGAATGCCGGTCCAGCGGCTGACCACCTGGGCGATGTCGCTCGATTCCACCGTTTCCCTGGCCATCACCGGGTCGGGCTTGCCGTCCCCATCGGCGTCGTCGGCGGCCTTGAGCCGCTTTTCCAGGTCGGGAATGACGCCATAGGCCAGCTCGCCCGCCTTGGCGAGGTCGCCGCGGCGCTGCGCGATTTCGAGCTGGGAGCGGGCCGCGTCCAGCTCTTCCTTGAGCTTGGTCGAGCCTTGCAGGCGCTCTTTTTCCGCCAGCCACTTGGCCGAAAGTACCTGCGCCTGCTCTTCGAGCCCGCTCAATTCATGTTCGAGCTTGTCGAGCCGGCTGCGCGAACCCTCGTCGGTTTCCTTTTTCAGCGCCTCGCGCTCGATCTTGAGTTGCATGATGCGCCGGTCGAGTTCGTCCAAAGCCTCGGGCTTGGAATCGACGGCCATGCGCAGGCGCGCCGCCGCCTCGTCCATCAGGTCGATGGCCTTGTCGGGCAGGAACCGGTCGGTGATGTAGCGGTTGGAAAGCGTCGCCGCGCTCACCAGCGCCGAATCGGCGATGCGGATGCCGTGATGCAGCTCATATTTCTCCTTGAGCCCGCGCAGGATGGAGATGGTGTCCTCCACGCTCGGCTCGGAGACGAAGACCGGCTGGAAGCGCCTTGCCAGCGCCGGGTCCTTTTCGACGTGCTTTCTATATTCATCCAGCGTCGTCGCGCCCACGCAGTGCAATTCGCCCCGCGCCAGCGCCGGCTTGAGCAGGTTGGAGGCGTCCATGGCGCCATCGGCCTTGCCGGCCCCCACCAGGGTATGCATCTCGTCGATGAACAGGATGATCTGGCCTTCGGCCGCCGTCACCTCGCTCAGAACCGCCTTCAGCCGCTCCTCGAATTCACCGCGATATTTCGCCCCGGCGATCAGCGCGCCCATGTCGAGCGAGAGCAGACTCTTGTTTTTCAGGCTTTCGGGCACGTCGCCATTGACGATGCGGATGGCCAGGCCCTCGGCGATGGCGGTCTTGCCCACGCCGGGCTCGCCGATCAGCACCGGATTGTTCTTGGTGCGGCGGCTGAGCACCTGGATGGTGCGGCGGATTTCCTCGTCGCGCCCGATCACCGGGTCGAGCTTGCCCTCGCGCACGTCCTGGGTCAGGTCGCGGGCATATTTCTTGAGCGCGTCATAGGCGTTTTCAGCCGAGGCGCTGTCGGCGGTGCGGCCCTTGCGGATCGCCTCGATGGCGGCGTTGAGCCCCTGGGCCGTGACGCCGGCGGAGGCCAGGATCTTGCCCGCCTCATTGTCCTTTTCCACCGCCAGGGCCAAAAGCAGCCGCTCGACGGTGACGTAGGAATCGCCGGCCTTCTGCGCCGCCGCTTCGGCGGTGTCGAAGACCCGCGCCAGTTCGCGGCTGAGGTAAAGCTGTCCGGCATCGCCCGAAACCGAGGGAATTTTCGTCAGCGCCGCTTCCACGCCCGCCCGCGCCGCCTTGGGGTCGCCCCCGGCATGGGTGATGAGCCCATTGGCCATGCCCTGGTCGTCATCGAGCAGCACCTTGAGCAGGTGGATGGGCGCGAATTGCTGATGGCCCTTGCCCAGGGCCAGGGTCTGGGCGCTCTGGATGAAGCCGCGGGCCCGCTCGGTATATTTCTCGATATTCATTCAACTCTCCTTGTCTCGCCCGCAGCCCGGCCCGAAACGGCACCAGAGCATGCGTCGGAAGCGTCGTCGATGGAACGCCTGACCGGCAGCGCGGCTCCATCTGAGCGATATATGGGGAGGGTTTTTGCGAAAGAAAGGGCGCGCGCAAAGGCAAAAAGGCCGGGAAACATCCCGGCCTTTGCGCAATCGTTTCTTTGGGCGACGTGCTTTATTCGGCGGCGCTGGTGCTGCCGGCGGTGAGGAAGGCGGGCAGCCCACCCTCGGGCGCGTCGCCCGCCGCTTCGGCGCCGGCATCGCCCCCCGCCGGACGGCGGCGGCGCGGGCGGCGTTCACGCGGCTTGCGCGCTTCCCCCTCACCCTCGGCGCCCTCTTCGGCCGCCTCGGCCGGGGCGACGTCGATGGCGGGCTGCTCGCCCTCGCCGGCAAGAGCGGGAGCCCCCTCGCCCTCGGGGCGCGGCGCGCGGTCCCGATTGCGGTTGCGGCGCTCATTGCGCACCGGACGCTCGCCTTCGGGGCGGGCTTCGGCCTGGGCGGGACGGGCCTCGTCCTCGCCGCTCGCCTCGGTCTCTGTGGGGGTGAAATTTTGCTGCACCACCGGCTGGGGCGAGGCGAAGCGCGAATTCATGTCGGGCATGTCGTCGTCGAAATCGCCGTCGTCCTGGCCCTCGGGGCGCTGGCCGCTCATGGCCTGCTGGGCGCTGGAGACGATGCGGAAATAATGCTCGGCATGCTGGAGATAATTCTCCGCCATCACCGAATCCCCGCTCGACTGCGCGTCGCGCGCCAGTTGCAGATATTTCTCGGCGATATGGGCCGCGTTGCCGCGCACCTTCACGTCCGGGCCGTTGCTCTCGAAATTGCGCGACAAAGGATTGACGTGCTTGCGGCCGCCGTTCCGGCCACGCTGCCGGTTCTTGTTCTGATTATTGGGTCTCATCTGGTCGCTTTATCTAACTCTAGAAAAATAAGCGTCACACTGCTGGCCGCCGGGCCTGCTGCCCGATCCGACCGCTGCCGATGCCCAGCGCCACGCTTGGAAACCGGCTCTAAACTGGCTTCATGAAGACCGAAACCGCCTGCCGTCGACCCGAACCCGTTCCGCGTCGTCCCCGCCTCTGCCGGAACCGCGCTGCGCCTGCAGCCGATGGAATTTATGGGTGGCTAGTCGCCGTGGCGCTCATGATGCGCCGTTGACAGCAGGGGCAAACTATAACGTTCGCCGCTTTTTTGCCAGCGGAAATTATCAGCCCCGCTTCCCCATGCCTTCCTCCGGCTCAGATATGGCGCGCCCACACCACCCGATCAAGCCCATTGAGGTCTTTATGAACGCTCACATCTTCGTATCCGGCTTCCAGGAACAGCGCGCTTACCCCCGCCCCCTGGTCATAGCCGATCTCGACCAGGACATGCCCGCCCGGCCTGAGCCAGCCTCCGGCCTGGGCAGCGATGACGCGATAGGGGGCCAGCCCGTCCGGCCCGCCATCCAGCGCCAGCACCGGATCGAAATCCTTCACCTCCGCTGCCAGCGTTTCCACCACGTCCGAGGCGATATAGGGCGGGTTGGAGACGATGACGTCGAACAGCCCCCCCTCCAAACCTCCCCTACCAGGGGGGAGGTGCGGGCTGGTGCCTAGGGCAATATTGGGCCAAATCCCCGATGCAACACCCTCCCCCTCGTGGGGAGGGCTGGGGAGGGGGGCGAGCGCCCCGAACCAATCGCCCTGAAGCAATTCCAGCCGTTCGGCCACCCCATGCCGTACGGCATTTTCCCGCGCGGCGACCAGCGCTTCGGCGCTCAGATCCACCGCCACGGCGCGGGCGTCGGGCTGGCTGGCAAGCACCGCAACGGGAATGCAGCCGGTGCCGGTGCCCAGATCGAGCAGGCGTCCCGCTTCGGGCAAGGCCGCCAGCGCCATCTCCACCAGCAGCTCGGTTTCCGGGCGCGGCTCCAGCGTTGCCGCATTGAGGGTGAAGGCCAGGCCGAAAAATTCGCGCTCGCCGATGATGCGCGCCACCGATTCCCCGCTCATGCGCCGCTGCAACAATTGCGCGATGCGCTCGGCCGCCTCGGGCGAAACCGCCTCGTTTTCGCGCAGCGCCAGCTCCAGCGCCCCCAGGCCCAGCGCATGGCCGGCCAGCAGCTTGGCGTCCAGCGCCGC
>NZ_JAUCDN010000287.1:0-4114 GCF_034675085.1 Devosia sp. | reverse complement strand
CGCCTTTCGGCCAGCGAGGGCGTGGTCATCATGAAAGTGGGCCGTAATCTGGGCAAGATCCGCCGGGCGCTCGCTGCTGCCGGCCGGCTCGAAAAAGCCGTTTATGTCGAACGCGGCACCATGGCGCAGAGCCTGGCCCTGCCGCTAGCCGAGAAAACCGGCGACGAAGCGCCCTATTTCGCGCTCATCCTCGTGCCCGGCTGGAGCGAGCGGCCATGAGCGGAAAACTCGCCGTCATCGGCACCGGCCCCGGCAATCCGGACCAGACCACGCCCGAAGCCGCTGCCGCCATCGCCGCCGCTTCGGTGTTTTTCGGCTATGGGCCCTATCTCGACCGCCTCAGCCTGCGCCCCGACCAGCGCCGCGTTGCCTCCGACAATCGCGAGGAGCTGGCCCGCGCCCGCGAAGCGCTTGCGACCGCCGCCGGGGGCGAGCATGTCTGCGTGGTCTCGGGGGGCGATCCGGGGGTCTTCGCCATGGCCGCCGCCATCTGCGAGGCCATCGAGGCCGGTCCGCCCGCCTGGCGGGCGCTCGATCTGTCCATCGTGCCGGGCGTCACCGCCATGCTGGCCGTCGCCGCCCGCGCCGGCGCGCCGCTGGGACATGATTTCTGCGCCATTTCCCTCTCGGACAATCTCAAGCCCTGGCCGCTGATCGAGGCGCGCCTGCGCGCCGTGGCCGGAGCCGGCCTGGTCATCGCGCTCTATAATCCCATCAGCAAGGCCCGCCCCTGGCAATTGGGCACCGCCTTCGCCATCCTGCGCGAGGTTCTGCCCTGGAATACGCCGGTCATTTTCGGCCGCGCCGCCGGCCGGCCCGACGAGGCCATTGCCGTGGCGAGCCTGGCCGAGGCCGATGCCGGCCGCGCCGACATGGCCACCTGCGTCATTATCGGTTCGCCCGAAACCCGTCTTATCGAGCGGCCCGGCCTTGCCCCGCTGGTCTATTCGCCGCGCTCGGCAGGGAGTGTTTCATGAGCTGGCTCAGCATTGTCGGCATGGGCGAAGATGGGCTCGAGGGGCTTACCGAGCGCGCAAAGATCGCCATCGCCAATGCCGATTACGTCTTTGGCGGCCAGCGCCACCTCGAATTGGCCGCGCCCATCATCATGGGCGAGCCCCATGCCTGGCAAAGCCCGCTATCGCGCTCGATCGATTTCCTGCTCACGCGCAAGAGTTACGCCGTCTGCGTGCTCGCCTCGGGCGATCCTTTCCATTACGGCATCGGCGCCACGCTCAGCCGCCAGCTCGATGCCGGCGAGATGGCGGTCTATCCCCATCCTTCCGCCTTCAGCCTCGCCGCCGCAAGGCTGGGCTGGCCCGTGCAGGAGGTGGAGACGCTTTCCCTGCATGGCCGCCCGCTCGATCTCATCCGGCCGCATCTGCATCCGGGCGCCCGCATCCTGGCGCTGACCTCCGACGAGAACGGCCCGGCGGCGCTGGCGCAGTTGCTCACCCAGGCCGGCTTCGGCTTTTCCATCCTCACCGTGCTCGAAGCCCTGGGCGGCCCGCATGAAAAGCTGCGCTCGCAACTGGCCAGCCAGTTCGACCTCACCGATATTTCCCCGCTCAATCTGTGCGCCGTCAGCGTCGTCGCCCTGCCCGATGCGCGTATCCTGCCGCTGACGCCGGGGCGCGACATTTCGCTGTTCGAGCATGATGGGCAGATCACCAAGCCCGATATCCGCGCCCTCACCCTTGCCGCCCTCGCCCCGCGACGCGGCGAATTGCTCTGGGATATCGGCGCCGGTTCGGGGTCCATCGGCATCGAATTCATGCTGGCCCATCCCAGCCTCGCCGCCATCGCCATCGAGGCAGATCCCGTTCGCGCCGCCCGCATTGCCCGCAACGCCGCCGCAATGGGGGTGCCCGGCCTGCGCGTCGTCACCGGCGCCGCTCCCGAAGCCCTGACCGGGCTCGAAGCGCCCCATGCCATCTTCATCGGCGGCGGCGGCTCCGATCCGGGTGTCATCGACGCCGCCATCGTCGCCCTGCGCCCCGGCGGGCGTCTGGTCGCCAATGGCGTCACGCTGGAGATGGAGCAGGTGCTTTTGGCCCGGCATGCAGAGCGCGGCGGCAGCCTCACCCGCATCGCGCTCTCGCGCGCCGAGCCGCTGGGCGGCATGACCGGCTGGCGTCCCGCCCTGCCGATTACGCAATGGGTATGGGGGAAATGACCGTCCATTTCATCGGCGCCGGCCCCGGCGCGGCCGATCTGATCACCGTACGCGGGCGCGACCTGCTGGCGCGCTGCCCGGTCTGCCTTTATGCCGGCTCCATCGTGCCGCCCGACATGCTGGCCTGGTGCGGGCCAGACACCCGCCTCGTCGACACCGCCCCGCTCTCGCTCGATGAGATCGTGGCCGAATATGCCCGCGCCCATACAGCGGGCGAGGACGTGGCGCGCCTGCATTCGGGCGACCTGTCGATGTGGAGCGCGGTGGCCGAGCAGGTCCGCCGCCTTGAGGCGCTGGGCATTCCCTATACGCTGACGCCGGGCGTGCCGGCCTTTGCCGCCGCCGCCGCCGCGCTGGGCCGCGAACTGACCCTGCCCGGCACAGCGCAGAGCCTGGTTCTCACCCGCGTTTCCGGCCGCGCCTCGCCCATGCCGGCAGGCGAAAATCTTGCCGGCTTTGCGGCCACCGGCGCCACGCTGGCCCTGCATCTGGCCATCCACGCGCTGGATCGCGTCGTGACCGAACTCACCCCGCTTTATGGCGCCGATTGCCCCGTGACCATCGTCTTCCACGCCTCCTGGCCCGACCAGAAGATCATCTCCGGCACGCTGGGCGACATCGAAGCGCGCTTCGCCGCCGCCCCGGTCGAGCGCACCGCCATCATCTTTGTGGGCCGCACCCTCGCTACTGCCGATTTCCGCGACAGCGCCCTTTACGACCCCGACTATCAGCGCCGTTTCCGGGGCCGAGAGTAAAAGCTCGCCTCAGGGATAAAGCCGCTCGCTCCGCCATCCCGCGCCCTCACGGGTGAACCGCACGCGGTCATGCAGGCGGAACTCGCCGTCCTTCCAGAATTCGATGCTTTCCGGCAGCAGCCGGAAGCCGGACCAATGGGCCGGGCGCGGCGCCGGTCCCGCCCCGATTTTCGCGGTCAGCGCCGCCACCTCATCGAGCATGGTCTGGCGATTGGGCAAGGGGCGCGACTGGCGCGAAACGCTGGAGCCGATCTGGCTGCCCAGCGGGCGGCTGGCGAAATAGGCGTCGGCCTCCTCGGGGCGCACCACCTCCACCGGGCCGCGCATGCGGATCTGCCGGCGCAGCGACTTCCAGTGCATCACCATGGCGGCCTTGGGCTGGCCGAGCAATTGCCGGCCCTTTTCGCTCTCGAAATTGGTGTAAAAACAAAAGCCCCGCGCGTCGCGGCTGTTGAGCAGCACCATGCGCACATCGGGCAGGCCGGTTTCGTCCACGCTGGCCAGCGCCATGGCGTGGGGATCGTTGGGCTCGCTCTGTTTTGCCAGCGCAAACCAGTCCTCGAAAAGCGCGAAGGGATCGAGGCCGGAGCGGTCTTCGTCCCCGAAAAGGCGGTCGGTCAGCGTGTGAGGCATGGTAGGGTTCCGAAAAAGAGGCGCGGGCGCAGAACTGGACATTGCGAGGGGCGCTCGCCATATAGGACTGGAAACATGGGCATATCAACGCCTACCCTGATTGAATGGACCAAATGCGCGATCCCTACAGCGTGCTTGGGGTGCAACGATCGGCGAGCGAAAAGGACATCAAGTCCGCCTATCGCAAGCTGGCCAAGAAATATCACCCCGACCAGAACCCGGACGATCCCTCGGCGCAGGCAAAATTCGCCGAGGCGACCAATGCCTCGGACCTGCTCTGCAATGCCGAACAGCGCGGGCAGTTCGACCGTGGCGAGATCGATGCCGAGGGCAATCCCCGATTCGCCGGCTTCAATCCCGGCGGCGGCTTCGGGGGCGGCGCGCGGGGCGGCCGGGCCGGCGGCGGTCCCAGCGCGGGCAATTTTTCGGCCGAGGACATCCTCAAGGAATTCATGAGCGGCTTCGGTGGCCAGCCCCGTGGCGGCGCCGGTGCGGGCATGGGCATGGGTGGGGGCGGTCGCGGCGCCCAATGGGATCCCTTTGCCGGGGC
>NZ_JAUCDN010000286.1:0-4120 GCF_034675085.1 Devosia sp. | reverse complement strand
GGCGTGTTTTTCTCGGGAGAGCCAGTGTGTTCCAGCAATTAGAGATGAAATCGATCACCCGTTCGTTCGGCGGCTATCAGGCGCTCTCGAGCATGAACCTTTCGATCAAGGCCGGGGAGTTCGTCTCATTGCTCGGCCCGTCCGGCTGCGGCAAATCCACCGCGCTCAACTGCCTTTCGGGCCTGCTGCCGCTGAGCGCGGGTGAAATATGGCTCGACGACCGCCGTATCGACACACTGCCGCCCGAGCGGCGCGGCTTCGGCATGGTGTTTCAGAATTATGCACTGTTTCCCCATATGAGCGCGCGCAAGAACATCCGGTTCGGCCTCGAAATGCGCAAGGTGCCCGCCGCCGAGCAGGAACAGCGCGTGGAAAAGGCCCTCAACCTGGTGCGCCTGCAGCAGCATGCCGACAAATTGCCCGGCCAGCTTTCGGGCGGCCAGCAGCAACGCGTCGCCATCGCCCGCGCCATCGTCATCGAGCCCCCTTTGGTGCTGTTCGATGAGCCGCTCTCCAATCTGGACGCGGCGCTGCGCATCGAGATGCGCGAGGAAATCCTGCGCATACACCAGACCCTTGGGTTGACCACCATCTATGTGACCCACGATCAGGACGAAGCGCTGGCCATGTCCGACCGCATCGTGGTGATGAAGGAGGGCGTGATGCAGCAGCAGGGCGCCCCCGAGGAACTCTATAACCGCCCGATCAATATCGATGTGGCCCTGTTCATGGGCTATCGCAATTTGCTCGATGTGACCGCCGCCGCCGCGCCGCGCGCCGGCCGGCTCAGCGTCGATCACAAGGGCGTCGTGCTCGAGGCCACGGCGCTGACCGACATGGGCGCGGGCCCGCTGGTCGCCGCCTTCAAGCCCGACGACGTGGCGTTCTCCGACAAGGGCCTGCCGGCCGTGGTCGAAAGCGTCATCTATGGCGGGCGAGACAGCACCATCAAACTCAACCTGGACAGTGGCGGCCAGATCTATGCCCGGCTCGGCGACAAGGTGCGTCCGGGCGAGCGCGTGCATGTCTCGGTGCCGGCCGACCACCTGCTGGTCTATCCCCGGCCGGCCCAGCCCATGACGGGGCTGTGACCATGGCCGGGCAGACCCTTTCCCCTTCCGCCGGCGCGCGCAGCGCCAATGCCGACCCGTCCGGCGTCGCTGGGCGCGACATGCGCCTGCTGATGGTGGTGCCGGGCGTATTGGTGATCGTCGGGCTCTTCATCTACCCCTTCATCTACGGCTTCATCTCCTCGTTCAATCCGCAGGGAGACAATGCCGGGTGGCTGGATAATTACCAGCGCTTCTTCAGCCAGCCGCGCCTTTACGAAACCGTGGGCAAGACGCTCTGGCTCGCTTTGCCGGTCACCATCCTCAATGTGGGGCTGGCCGTGCCCTTCGCCTTCATGCTGCGCACGCCCTCGCGCGGGCAGCGCCTGCTCTCGACGCTTCTCGTCATCCCCATGACGCTGGGCACGGTGCTGGTGGCCGAAGGACTGATGCTCTATCTGGCGCCCAATGGCTGGCTCAACCGGACCCTGCTCGAACTGGGAATTCTGGGCTCGCCCCTGCGCCTACTGAACAATTACTGGGGCGTGGCGCTATCGCTGCTCATTACCGGCTTTCCCTTCGCCTTCATGATGATGCTCTCCTACACCACCGGCATCGATCCCACCCTGGCGCGGGCCGCCGCCACCCTGGGGGCCTCGCCCATCGAGCAGTTCCGCCGCATCTACCTGCCGCTGCTGGTGCCGGGGCTGACCATCACCTTCTGCCTTACCTTCGTGCAGGCCTTCGCCGTCTTCCCCTCCGCCGTGCTGCTGGGCGCGCCGGCCGGGGCGACGCGCGTCATCTCCATTGCCGCCTATGAAATGGCCTATGAGGAATATAACTGGTCGATGGCCTCGACGGTGGCCATGGTGATGGGCGCCACCCAGCTGATTATCGTGGGCATCGTGCTTGGACTGCGCCAGTTTTCCTATCGTGGCCCGGTTGTTGGAGGAAAAGGGTAATGGACTTCATCCGCGATACAATCGTGCCGCGCGCCTGGCGCTGGTTCGTTATTGCCTGCATGTTCTTCTTCGTCGTCAATGTGATGCTGGTCATCGCCGGCGTGGTGGTCAGTTCCTTCGGCACCGGTTGGTTCACCGGCTGGCTGCCCGAGCAGTTCACGCCCAAATGGTATGGCGAGGCCTGGAAGGAATTCCAGCTCCAGCACGTGCTGCTGGTGACGGTGGAGATCACCCTGGCCGTGGTCGCCATCTCGCTCGCCGTCGGTGTGCCGGCCGCCTACGCGCTGGCCCGCCTTCAGTTCAAGGGCAAGGGCCTGGTCATGCTGATGTTCCTCGTGCCGCTGCTGGTGCCGCCCATCACCTACGGCATTCCGCTGGCCACCGTGCTCTATCAGGTGGGCGCGGGCGGCACGATGTGGGGGGTGATCCTGGCCAATCTGGTGCCCAGCGTGCCCTTTGCGGTGCTGGTGATGACCCCCTTCATCGAGCAGATCGACCCGCGGCTGGAAGCGGCGGCGCGTGTCTTCGGGGCCTCCTCGCTCACCACATTCTGGCGCATCCTGGTGCCGCTGCTGATGCCCGGCATCCTGGCGGCGGGAATCCTGGTGTTGATCCGCACCATCTCCATGTTCGAGTTGACCTTCCTCACCGCCGGTCCGGACAGCCAGACGCTGATCGTGGCGCTCTATTATTCGATGTTCGCCTCGGGCGTGCGCGCCCAGCAATCGGTGGACGCCATGGCGGTGATGTACATGCTCACCACCATGACGGGCCTTTTGATCGCGCTGCGTTTCGTCGATCCGTCCCAGCTGGTGGGCCGGGTCAAGAGCCAGAAGGTCTGACGCCATGGCGCCCATCAAAAGCATCACCACCACCATCGTGCGCATTCCCTTCGAGGATGGCGGGCGCGGCGAGGGCATCACTCCGACGCGCTGGCACATTCTGGACAATGTGCTGGTGCGCATCGAGGACGAGGACGGCAATGTCGGCTGGGGCGAGGCCTTCGGCTATTTCTGCGCCCGCGCCGTGGCCGCCGCCGTCCAGGACATGATCGCTCCGCAGGCGATCGGCCGCGACATCGCCGATATCCCGGCTTGGAACCGCGCCACCCAACAGGCGCTGCACCTGTTCGGGCGCTATGGCATCACCATCTTCGCCCTGTCGGGCGTCGATATCGCGCTTTGGGACCTCAAGGCCAAACGCGCGGGCAAGCGGCTCGCCGAGCTGATTTCGGCAACGCCGCCGCAAAGCGTTACCGCCTATGCCAGCCTCGTCGCCTATCGCGACGCGGAACTGGCGGCCCATTATGCCGGGGAGGCGGTGGCGCGTGGCTATGACCATGTCAAGCTGCACGAAATCGCCGCTGAGCCGATCCGCGCGGCGCGTGCGGCCATGGGGAAGGGGCCGGGCCTCGCCGTCGACGTCAATTGCAACTGGAGCCGCGCAGAGGCCTCCGCCATGGTGCCGGTGCTGCGCGAAGCCGAGGTGATGTGGCTTGAAGAGCCGGTATTTCCCCCCGAGGACGTGGCGACGCTTTCCGCCATCCAGGCCGAGGGCGTTGCGGTGGGCGCCGGCGAAAATGCCTGCACCGCCTTCGCGTTCGAGGCGCTGATCGACGGCATCGCCTTTCCCCAGCCCAGCGTGACCAAGGTGGGCGGGATTTCGGTATTTATCGACATCGCGGAGCGCGCCCGCGCCGCCGGGCGGGTGCTGATGCCGCATTCGCCCTATTTCGGACCAGGCTATTTCGCTACGCTCAACCTGTTCGCCGCCCTGCCGCAAGAGGCGCTGTTCGAATATCTCTATGTCACCCCCGAGGCCTTTATCGGGCGCGACACCCCCCAGCCCCAAGCCGGGCGCATCGCCCTGCCGGCGGGTCCTGGCCTGGGCTTTGTCCCCGACGACGCGGTTGTGGAAAAATATCGCGACCGGGCATGGCCGCCCCGGTGAGGCCGGGGCGGCTGCGCCTCGTCCATGGCGGGATCGAGGCCGAGTTGGCCCCCGCCCTTGGCGGAAGACTGACCCTACTGTGCCATGGCGGATACGACATCGTCGTGCCCTTGCCGGAGGATCATGCCGACCCGCTCTTCTGGGGCAAGGGCGGCGGCT
>NZ_JAUCDN010000285.1:0-4122 GCF_034675085.1 Devosia sp. | reverse complement strand
AGCGGCCCGGGGGCGCCGGCCATGGCGTCCGCCTCGCCCACCGCCACCAGAACCGGCACGGCAATGCGCCGCACATCGGCCCGCGCCATGGGCTGGCGCGAGGTTTCCATGCAGGCGGCCAGCGCCTCACGGTCCGAGCCGGTATGGTCGGCAAAAATACGGAACTGCCGGGCCGTGGGATGGGTGAGCCCCGCAAGCGAAGGCGCGCGCAGGCCCGAAATGATGTCATTGCCATCGCTCAGCCCGTTGATGAGATTGAGCCCCATGCCCCCGAAAATGGCGCAGGCCACCCGCTCTTCATGACTGAAAGCCATGAAGGCGGCGATGCGCGCGCCCATCGAATAGCCCAGGACCGCCGCCCGCTCGATGCCCAGATGGTCGAGCAGCGCCACCGCGTCGTCAGCCATGTCCTGCGGATAATAGCGCTCGGGGTCATGCGGCTTGTCCGAGGCGCCATGGCCGCGATTGTCGAGCGTGATGGCGCGATAGCCCGCTCCCACCAGCGTTTCCACCCAGCCGGTATCGATCCAGTTGACCTTGCCGCTGGAGGCGAAGCCGTGGATGCAGAGCACCGGCGGCCCTTCCCCGACGGACTCATAGGCAAGCATCAGGTCCCCAGATTGGAAATTCGGCATGGTTTGGCTTTCCATCTTCCGGCGCCGGACCATCCGCCGCTTCCTGCTTGGCTTTTGCGGGAATGGCGGCGTAAATCAATAGCCCTTGCGACGCCACCGAGCCTTCCCTTGCCGATTGGCTTGCACTAATGTCCGGCCAAATTCAAAGCATCCCTCAGGTTATCTCCATGGCACACGGTACAACGCCGCATTTCCACAACACCGAAGGCCTCTCCCAGATCGAGATCGGCTCCAAGGAATTCCAGTGCGTCGGCGCCCTGCCTCCCTTCGACCATCCCCATATCTATCTGGACATGGGCAAGGACGACGACATCGTCTGCCCTTATTGCTCCACCCTCTATACCTATAACCCGGCCCTGGGCGCCGGCCAGGCCAACCCCGCCTCGGCGCTTTTCGTCTCCGACGCAGCCTGAGACCGGCCATGCCCGGCACGGGCCAATCTTATATCGTCGCCGGCGCCGGCATTACCGGGCTGACGCTGGCCCTGGCGCTGGCCAAGTTCGGTGCCTCGGTGACGGTGCTGGAGCGCAGTTCCGCCCTTTCCGAATTCGGCGCCGGGTTGCAGGTCAGCCCCAATGCCCGCCGCGTACTCGACCGGCTGGGGCTGGACGAGGCGCTGCGCGCCAACAGCCTCGAGCCCGCCGGCATCGACATCTACCCCTATGGCCGCGCCACGCCCCTGGTGACGCTGGAACTGGGCGCGGTCATGCGCCAACGGTTCGGGGCTCCCTATGTGGTCATGCATCGGGCCGATCTGGCTGAGGTGCTGCACAAGGCGACGCGGCGATTCGCCAATATCGATATCCGCTTCGGCGCCGGTGACTGGGCGGTGAGGCAGGATGAAAGCGGTGTGGCCGTCACCCTGGCCGGCCAGACCCTGCGCGCCCGCGCCTTTATCGGCGCCGATGGCGTCCGTTCGCGTACCCGAACGGAAATGCTAACGGGCCCACAGGCGCAATATCGCGGCCGCGTCGCCTGGCGGGCAATGGCGCCCTTTTCGGCAGCAGCAAGCCAGATCGCGCTCGACCGCGTCTCGGTATTGTTCGGGCCGGGCTACCATCTAGTATGCTATCCCATGCCTCATCGCGAACAGGTCAATTTCGCCCTTTTCGCCCAGGCCCCGCAAACCCTGCCCGATGACAGCCACGCACCCGGCCTGCCTCCCGTTCATCAGCGCAGCCCGCGCATCGAAGCGCTGCTCGCCGCCATCGGCCGGACCTGGACACCCTGGCCGCTCTACGGCGTCGAGACACCCCTGTGGCATAAGGGCCGCATCGGCATCATCGGCGACGCAGCCCACGGCATGGTGCCCTTCCAGGCACAGGGCGCGGCCATGGGTATCGAGGATGCAGCCGTGCTTGCCCCCCTGCTCGTCCATGAGGCAAATGCCACCACGGCTTTTGAAAAATATGCCGCAATCCGGCAGCCGCGTGTGCAGCGCGTGGCCGATATCTCGACCATGAATGGCCGCATTTTCCACATGGGCTGGCCGCTGAGCCTCGGCCGCAATCTCGTCATCGGCCTTCAGGGGCCGCGCGGCCATATCGGGCGCCTCGCCTGGCTCTATGGCCACGACGCCCAGCCGCCAGGTCTTCCCACCCTGCCAGGCCATGAGAATTGATCGCGCCGGGCCGGTGCGGCAGGTCGCAAAAGCCCTTCGGACTTGCCTAGCGGCGCTCGCCTGTGTCAACTGCGCGACGCAAGCAAATCCGTTCCGCATCGAAAGTTAGCCCTCCAGCATGCAAGCAGCGACACGCTCACGCCTGACACTCGCCTGCATCCTGGTGACCGTGCTGCTCGACATGATCGGGGTGGGAATCATCGTTCCGGTGCTGCCCGAACTGCTTGAGGACCTGACCGGCGGCAGCGTGGCCGAAGCCGCCGTCATCGGCGGCTATCTGGTCTTTGCCTATGCCTTCATGCAATTCGTCTTCTCGCCGGTCCTGGGCAATCTGTCCGACCGATTCGGCCGCCGCCCCGTGCTGCTGCTTTCCCTGCTGGGGCTCACCTTCGACTACGTGATGATGTCGATCGCCCCCTTCGTCTGGTATCTTTTCATTGGCCGCATCATCGCCGGCATCGCCGGTGCGGCATTGGCCACGGCCACCGCCTATATGGCCGACATCACCCCGCCCCATAAGCGTACGCATCGCTTCGGCCTCATCGGGGCCGCCTTCGGGCTGGGCTTTATCATCGGCCCGGTGGTGGGGGGCGAACTGGGGGAAATCGGGCCGCGCGTGCCGTTCTACGCGGCTGCGGCGCTGGCCTTCGCCAATTTCCTCTTCGGCCTGCTGGTCCTGCCCGAGAGCCTGCCGAAATCCTCCCGCCGCAAATTCGACATCCGCCGCGCCAATCCCTTCGGGGCGGTCATGGCGCTGCGCAAATACCCTTCGGTGCTCTGGCTCCTGGCGGTGCTGTTCTTCTTCCAGCTCGCCGCACAGGCCCTGCCCACGGTGTTCAGCTATTTCACCGTGGAAGTGTTCAATTTCAGCACCTCCAATATCGGTCGCACACTGGGCGCCTTCGGCCTTGGCTTCGCCATCAGCCAGGCCATGCTGGTCGCCCCGCTCTCGCGCAGGCTGGGCGAGCCCGCCGTCGCCATGATCGGGCTTCTCGCCGCCATCGCCGCCTTTGCCGGCGTGGCCTTTTCCAGCGAAGTCTACATGCTCTATCTCTTCATCATGGTCGGCACGGTCAGCGGGCTGGCACCCCCGGCCATCAACGGCGTGCTCTCGCGCCAGGTGCCCGATAATGGCCAGGGCGAATTGCAGGGCGCAGTGAATGCCGCCAGTTCGCTCGCCACCATCATCGGCCCGCTGGCGGCCACGCAGATATTTTCCTATTACACCACCACACCCGGCGCGGCCGACTATTTCCCCGGCGCGCCCTTCATCGCCGCCAGCTTCAGTGTGGCGGCAGCGCTGCTGATCTTCGCCGTGGCCGCCTGGCGGTTCGACCTGGGCAACCGCCCCAGCATCGCCGACCATCCCCAGGTGCCCGAAGTTCCCCCTCCCGGCCAGGTTCGCATAGCCCCGCTCGACAATGACAGCTCCGATCAGAATCCGCCCCGCAACTGAAGCCGATCACGCCGCCGTCATGGCCATCGTCAGGCCGGTGCTGGCAGCCGGCGAAACCTACGCCATCGATCCGACCCTCGATGACGAGGCGATGACCGCCTATTGGTTCCTGCCCGCCCATGATGTGCTGCTGGCAGAGATCGACGGCGCGGTCGTAGGCACCTATTACCTCCAGGCCAACCAGGGCGGCGGCGGCGCTCATGTGGCCAATTGCGGTTACATGACCGCCAACGCCGCCCAAGGCCGGGGCGTTGCCCGCGCCATGTGCCTGCACTCTCTGGATCGCGCCCGCGAGCGCGGCTTCCGCGCCATGCAGTTCAACCACGTGGTGTCCACCAATAGCCGCGCCCTCGCCCTGTGGCAGAGCCTGGGCTTCGCCATTGTCGGCACCCTGCCCCTCGCGTTCCGCC
>NZ_JAUCDN010000284.1:0-4140 GCF_034675085.1 Devosia sp. | reverse complement strand
AGCCGAATATCTGGCCGGGCACATCCCCGGCGCGGTCTTTTTCGACATAGACGGCATCGCCGATACCGACACCGTCCTGCCCCATATGCTGCCCACCCCTGCCGATTTCGCCCATCTGGTGGGCGCGCTGGGTATTTCGGACACCACGACCATCGTCATCTACGACGAACTGGGTCTGTTCTCCGCCCCCCGCGCCTGGTGGACCTTCACCATCATGGGCGCGAAAAACGTGCGCATCCTCGCCGGCGGAGGCCCGAAATGGCGGGCCGAGCGCCGCCCGGTGGTGGCCGGCCCGGTCAGCCGCGCGGCGCGGGTCTTCACCCCGAGCTTCGACCCCGCCCGCGTCGCCGATTTTTCCAGCGTGCGCCAGCGCAGCCGCGACGGCGCCGCCCAGATCGTCGACGCCCGCCCCGCCCCGCGCTTTCATGCCGAGGTGGCCGAGCCCCGCCCCGGCCTCAAGAGCGGCCATATCCCCGGCAGCCGCAACGTGCCGGTGAGCCTGCTCTCGGAAAACGGCCAGATGCTCGATCCCGCCGCGCTCAGGGGGCTTTTCACCGAACGCGGCCTAGATCTTTCGCGGCCCCTCGTCACCTCCTGCGGCTCGGGCATCACCGCCGCCACCCTGGCGCTGGCACTGGAACTGGCCGGCGCGCGCAAGCCCGCCGTCTATGACGGCTCCTGGGCCGAATGGGGCGCCCATCCCGAGGCGGAAGTGGAAAGCTGAGTTCTTCGGCACCCGAAGACAAAAAAGCCGCCGGGTCGCCCCGGCGGCTTTTGTTTTCACCCCGGCCCAATCAGGCCGAGCGGTTCTTGTTGTAGAGGTCGAAGAACACGGCGGCCAGCAGCACCACGCCCTTGATCATCTGCTGCCAGTCGATATTGACGCCCATGATCGACATGCCATTGTTCATCACGCCCATGATGAAGGCGCCGATCACCGCGCCGGCCACCTGGCCGACCCCGCCCAGCGCCGAAGCGCCGCCGATGAACACGGCCGCGATCACGTCCAGCTCCAGCCCCTGCCCCGCCTTGGGCGTGGCCGAATTGAGCCGCGCCGCATAGATCATGCCGGCCAGCGCCGCCAGCGCCCCCATGATGGCAAAGACATAGAAGGTCATCCGCTCGGTCTTGATGCCCGAAAGCGCCGCCGCCTTGAGATTGCCGCCCAGCGCATAGATGCGGCGGCCGAAGGTCATGCGCTTGGTGACGAAGACGAACAGCGCGATCAGCACCGCCATCACCACCAGCACATTGGGCAGGCCGCGATAGGAGGCCAGCATATAGCCGAAGAACAGCACCATCACCGCGATGACGACATTCTTGGCCACGAACAGCCCGAAGGGCTCGGTCTCATAGCCGCGCGCCTGCCGGCGGGCGCGGCCGCGAATGGCGAAGAACACCGCCGCGACGACCACGGCGATGGCCAGCACCATGGTGGTGGTGTGCAGCACCACCGGCTGGCCGTTTTCGGCCAGAATGCCCAGCGTGGTCGGCCCGATGAAATCGGGGATGAAGCCGGCCGAAAGCAGCTGGAACTCGGCCGGGAACGGCCCCACCGACTTGCCGGCCAGGATGGCCAGAGACAGGCCCTTGAAGATCAGCATGCCAGCCAGCGTCACGATGAAGCTGGGAATTCTGTGATAGGCGATGAGATAGCCCTGCGCCGCCCCGATCACCGCTCCCACGACCAGGCAGATGGCGCCGGCCACGATGGGATGGGCCAGGAACGCCAGCTCGGGCGGGAATTTCCAGCCCACCATCAGCATGGCGGCCAGCGCCCCGACAAAGCCCGAGACCGAGCCCACCGACAGATCGATATGGCCGGCCACGATGACCAGCAGCATGCCCAGCGCCATGACGATGATATAGCTGTTTTGCAGCACGATATTGGTCAGGTTCACCGGCTTGAACAGCACGCCATTGGTGAAATACTGGAAGAAGAGCATGATCAGGATCAGCGCCAGCATCAGCCCGTAATCGCGCATATTGGCCTTGAGCGCGGCCACCACGCTCAGATGCTGGGCCGGGGCGGGAACGCCGCCCGGATTGGTGCCCGGCTGGGCGGTTTCAGTGGTCATGATGCCTTCCCTTCAGCGCGCACGATGGAGCGCATGATCTTTTCCTGGCTGGCCTCGCTGGTCGGCATTTCGCCCACGAGGCGCCCTTCGTTCATTACATAGAGCCGGTCGGTGATGCCCAGCAGCTCGGGCATTTCCGAGGAAATGACCAGGATGGACTTACCCTGCGCGGCAAGCTGGTTGATGATGGTGTAGATTTCATACTTGGCCCCGACATCGATGCCGCGCGTCGGCTCGTCCAGGATCAGCACTTCGGGGTTGGCGAACAGCCATTTGCTGAGCACCACCTTCTGCTGGTTGCCGCCCGACAGATTGCCGGTCATCTGGAAGATGCTCGACGAGCGGATATTGGTCTTCTTGCGATATTCGTTGGCCACGTCCATTTCGGCCAGATCATCGATCACGCCCACCCTGGAGACGCCGAACAGATTGGCGATGGTGGTGTTGTGCTTGATGTGGTCGATCAGGTTCAGGCCATAGGTCTTGCGGTCCTCGGTGGCATAGGCGATGCCGTTGGCCACGGCCTTTTCCACCGTGCCGGTGTCCACCTGTCTGCCGTGCAGATACACCTCGCCGGTGATCTTCTGCCCATAGGAGCGCCCGAACACGCTCATGGCGAATTCGGTGCGCCCCGAGCCCATCAGCCCGGCAATGCCCACCACCTCGCCCTTGCGGATATTGAGGTCGATATTCTTGATCACCTGCCGCTCGCGATGCAGCGGATGATAGACGGACCAGTTGCGCACCTCGAACACCACCTCGCCCACATGCGGGTCGCGGGCCGGATAGCGGTCTTCCAGCGAGCGGCCCACCATCGAGGTGATGATGCGGTCTTCGCTGATATGCTCCTTGTCCATGGTCTCGATGGTGCGCCCGTCGCGGATCACCGTGATGCGGTCGGCCACCTTGCTCACCTCGTTGAGCTTGTGGCTGATCAGGATCGAGGTGATGCCCTGGCTGCGAAATTCCATCAGCAGGTCGAGCAGCGCCGCGCTGTCCTTTTCCGACAGGCTCGCCGTGGGCTCGTCCAGGATCAGCAATTGCACCGACTTGCTCAGCGCCTTGGCGATTTCCACCAATTGCTGCTTGCCCACCCCGATATTGGTCACCAGCGTGTCGGGGTCTTCGTTCAGCCCCACCATGCTCAAAAGCTTGCGGGCGCCGTCGCGCGTCTCGTCCCAGTCGATCACCCCGCCCTTGGCCTGCTCATTGCCCAGGAAGATGTTTTCGGCGATCGAGAGCAGCGGCACCAGCGCCAGTTCCTGGTGGATGATGACGATGCCCTTGTGTTCGCTGTCGCTGATCGACCTGAACTGCTGTTCCTCGCCCTTGTAGATGATCTGGCCCTCATAGGAGCCATGCGGATAGACCCCGCTCAGCACTTTCATCAGGGTGGACTTGCCCGCCCCGTTCTCACCCACGATGGCGTGGATCTCTCCCTCGCGTACGTCCAGATTGACGTCCGACAGCGCCTTGACGCCGGGGAAAGTCTTGGTGATGCCGCGCATCTCCAGAATCGTGTTGGTCATGCTCTGCTTTCCCGTATGCCCGCCGGCGCCGCACCCGGACAATTGCACCGAAACTAAACGTTACTTGTCCATCCCGGAAGCGCGTCTGTGGACAACTCTGGGTCATCATGCGTCGGGACGGAAGACGCTTTTCAACGGCCAGCCCGCCATTGGCCTGCGACGGGAAAGGGCCCCGCGTCACCGCGGGGCCCTCTGGCATCAGGCGGCTGCTTACTGCAGGTCTTCGGGCTTGATGTAGCCCGAGTCGACAACCAGTTCCTTGTAGTTGGTGGCGTCGACTTCATAAGGGGTCAGCAGGATCGAGGGCACCACCTTGACGCCATTGTCATAGGTGGTGGTGTCCAGGCCGTCCGGGGTCCCGCCGGAAAGAACCGTATCGACCAGGTCGGCGGTCACGCGCGCCAGTTCGCGGGTGTCCTTGTAGACGGTCGAATACTGCTCGCCGGCGATGATCGCCTTCACCGAGGGCGCTTCCGCGTCCTGGCCGGTGATGATCGGCCAGGCCAGGTCCGCCGAGCCATAGCCAACGCCGC
>NZ_JAUCDN010000283.1:0-4140 GCF_034675085.1 Devosia sp. | reverse complement strand
ACCGAGGACGAGCCGCCCTGATATTCGTGCGGGGCGAGTTTCTTGGATTTGGCGCGCGTGGCCAGATCCTTCACTTCTTCGGAAATCTGGCGCAGGCTCTTGGCATCGCACCCCTTGACCACCGGCGTGAACAGCCCGCCGGGCACGGCCACGGCCACCGCCACGTCGCTGCGCTTGTGATAGAGGATGGAATCGCCCGCCCAGGTGGCGTTGGCCAGCGGCACGCGCTGCAAGGCCACGGCCCAGGCCTTCATGACGAAATCATTGACCGAGAGCTTGTATTCGGGCTTGCCGTCCTTGCCCTTGGGCGCCTGCGCGTTGATCTGCTCGCGCGCCGCCAGCAGCCCCTCGATGCGGCAATCCAGCGTCAGGTAGAAATGCGGCACCGTCTGCTTGGATTCGGTGAGGCGCGCCGCAACGGTCCTGCGCATGCCGTCATTGGGCACGATTTCGTAGGAGCCGTCCTCGTAGAGCGCCATCACCTGGTTCTTGCTCATGCCGGTCGGCGCGGTGGCGGCAGCGGGCGCCGAGGCACTGGCCTTGAGCGGGGCCTTGCCCGATCTGGCCGCGTCCACATCCGACTTCACCACGCGGCCCTTGGGGCCGGAGCCGGTAATCGCAGCGATATCGATGCCCGCTTCCTTGGCGAGGCGGCGAGCCAGCGGGGAGGCGAACACCTTGCCGCCTTCGGCCTTGGCCGGTGCGGCGGCAGGCTTGGGCGCTTCCGCCTTGGTAGCGGCCGCCGGCGCAGCCTCGGCCTTTGGCGCTTCGGCCTTCGCGGGTGCCTTTTCCTCAGCCTTGGGCGCGGCCGGAGCCCCTGCCCCGATGGCGCTGGCGTCCTCGCCTTCCTGCAACAGCACGGCGATGACGGCGTTGACCTTCACGCCGTCGGTGCCTTCGGCCACCAGGATCTTGCCGATCTTGCCCTCGTCCACGGCTTCCACTTCCATGGTGGCCTTGTCGGTTTCGATCTCGGCGATCACGTCACCCGAAGAGACGCTGTCGCCCTCCTTGACGTGCCATTTGGCGAGCTTGCCCTCTTCCATTGTGGGAGAAAGCGCCGGCATGGTGATATCGATGGGCATCCCGGCTCTCCTTACGAACGATAGGTCACGGCGTTGACGGCCGCGATCACGTCATCGACATGGGGCAGCGCCAGCTTTTCGAGATTGGCGGCATAGGGCATGGGCACGTCCTTGCCGGTGACGCGCATCACCGGCGCGTCGAGATAGTCGAAGGCCTGCTCCATCACGCGAGCCGAAAGCTCGGCGCCGATGCCGCCCTGCGGCCAGCCCTCTTCCACTGTCACCAGGCGCCCGGTCTTTTTCACCGACTCGATCACCGTGTCGCTGTCCATGGGGCGCAGCGTGCGCAAATCGATCAGTTCCACATCGACCCCCGCCGCCACCAGCTTCTCGGTGGCCTGCGTCGCATAACGCATGCCCATCGAGAACGACACGATGGTCACGTCGGCGCCCTTGCGGGCGATGCGCGCCTTGCCGATGGGCAGCACGAAATCGTCGACCTTGGGCACCAGCCCGGTCGAGCCGTAGAGAATTTCATTTTCGAGGAACACCACCGGGTTGGGCGAGCGGATGGCGGCCTTGAGCAGCCCCTTGGCGTCGGCCGCGCTATAGGGCGCGACGACGGTGAGGCCGGGAACATGGGAATACCAGGCCGAATAATCCTGGCTGTGCTGCGCCGCCACGCGCGCCGCCGCGCCATTGGGGCCGCGGAACACCATCGGGGCCTTGACCTGCCCGCCCGACATATAAAGCTGCTTGGCCGCCGAATTGATGATCTGGTCGATGGCCTGCATGGCGAAATTCCAGGTCATGAATTCCACGACGGGCTTCAGCCCGGCAAAGGCCGCGCCCACCGCCAGCCCGGCAAAGCCATGCTCGGTGATCGGGGTATCGATGACGCGCTGGGCGCCGAATTCCTGCAACAGCCCCTGGGTCACCTTGTAGGCGCCCTGATATTCGGCCACTTCCTCGCCCATGATGAAGACATCGGGGTCACGGCGCATTTCCTCGGCCATGGCCTCGTTGAGCGCCTGGCGCACGGTCAGCTCGACCATTTCCACCCCTTCGGGCAGGTCGGGATCGTCCTGCGCCTCGAATTTCGGCGCCGCCGGAACGGCAGCAGCGGCAGCAGCGGCAGGCGCGGCGTCCGCCGCCTTCTCGGCCACCACCACCGGGGCCTCCGCCGGCTCGGGGGCGGTCTTGGCGGCAGGAGTGGCTTCGGCGCTTTCCCCCTCGGCCAGCACCATGGCGATGGGCGTATTGACCTTCACCCCGTCAGTGCCCTCGGCGATCAGGATTTCGGTGACGGTGCCGCTATCCACCGATTCGACTTCCATCGTCGCCTTGTCGGTCTCGATCTCGGCGAGCACGTCGCCGGGCGACACCGTATCGCCGACCTTGACCAGCCACTTGGCCAGCTTGCCCTCTTCCATGGTGGGCGACAGCGCGGGCATCAGGATTTGGGGCATATCAGCTCTCCAGCATTACGGCGCCGGGCATCTCGGCCACGCGGCGAAATTCTAAATCTCTCAAAAAGGGGCGGCCGGCCGGCCCGTCCCTCAGGCCTCGATGGTGATATCGGTCCAGAGCTCGGACGCATCCGGCTCGGCATCGTTGGTGGCGAAATCGGCCGCCTCGGTGACGATGGCGCGGATATCGGTCTCGATGGCCTTGAGGTCTTCCTCGCTGGCCCAGCCCGCCTCCAGCAGTCGCGCGCGCACCTGCTCGATCGGGTCGCGCTCCTGGCGGTATTTGGTCACTTCTTCCTTGCTGCGATACTTGGCCGGGTCCGACATGGAATGGCCGCGATAGCGATAGGTCAGCATTTCCAGGATATAGGGGCCCTTGCCCGCGCGCGCCCATTCGATGGCCCGCTGCGCGGCGTCGAACACCATGCGCACATCCATGCCGTCCACCTGCTCGCCCGGAATGTCGAACGAGGCGCCGCGCTTGGAGAAATCCGTGGTCGCCGCGGCCCGCTCGATCGAGGTGCCCATGGCGTATTTGTTGTTCTCGATGATGTAGACCACCGGCAGGTTCCAGAGCTTGGCCATGTTGAAGCTCTCATAGACCTGGCCCTGATTGGCCGCGCCATCGCCGAAATAGGCGATGGAGACCGAGCCGTCGCCCTTGTATTTGCTGGCGAAGGCCAGCCCGGTGCCCAGCGGCACCTGCGCCCCCACGATGCCGTTGCCGCCATAGAAGCGGTGATCGTTGGAGAACATGTGCATCGAGCCGCCCTTGCCTTTCGACAATCCGCCCTGCCGCCCGGTGAGTTCGGCCATGACGCCCTTGGGGTCCAGCCCCATGACCAGCATGTGCCCGTGGTCGCGATAGCCGGTGATCTGGGCGTCCTTGCCCTTTTCGCTGGCCATGGTGATGCCGGTCACCACCGCTTCCTGCCCGATATAGAGGTGGCAGAAGCCCCCGATCAGGCCCATGCCATACATCTGGCCGGCCTTTTCCTCGAAACGCCGTATCAGCAGCATTTCACGGAAGGCTTCTAGGTCCTGTTCCTTGGTGAACTGGGGGAGGTTGGACTGCGTCTTGGCCTTGCTGGCCACCGCCTTACGCGCCATGAGGAACGCTCCGCATCGAAATGGATTTGCTGCTTGGGCCGATCTGGCCACATTCGCCCATCATAATGCAAGGAAATGCCGGAAAGCAATGCTCCAGCATATCGGAGTATCGCCTCTAAAGCGTTGAGTCTGCTTCGATAAGTCGAATTAACTCATCTGAGGCTAATTCTTCGAATTTACCGGAAAGTGGTTTACCAGAAACCGGGTCGACCATGATCAGGATATCGTCGGCATTGGCCATGTTGAGCAGCGCCCGCGCCCGCTCGGTGACGATATCGGGGTCGAGCCGGCGCGTATCCATCAGCGTCGCCCGATGCCGATAAGCATCCACCTCGGCCTGCAAGGCCGAGGAACGGTTCTTGAGCTGGTCGATATCGAGCAGGATCTGGGTGCGGCTCTCAATGCCGAACTGCCCGCCAATGGCGGAAAAGCCCAGATAGCCCTGGAATCCAAGCAACGCGACAGTCAGCGCCAGCGGGCGCCAGATCGATGGGCGTTTGAGACGGGTGGGCATCGGGCAAACCAGAACAGGAACC
>NZ_JAUCDN010000282.1:0-4169 GCF_034675085.1 Devosia sp. | reverse complement strand
AGCCGATCAGCAGATAGGAGGCGAGGCCCACGCCTTCCCAGCCGAAGAACATCTGCAGGAAATTGTCGGCCGTCACCAGCATCAGCATGGCGAAGGTGAAGAGCGAGAGATAGGCGAAGAAGCGCGAGCGATGCGGATCGTCGGCCATGTAGCCGATGGAATAGATATGTACCAGGGCCGAGACGGTGTTGACCACCACCAGCATGATCGCGGTCAGCGTATCGACGCGCAAAATCCAGCGCAGATCCATGTCGCCGACCTGGATCCAGCGCATCACCTCGACCTTGACCACTTCGGTGTGCCCGTCGCCAAAGGCGATGGGAAGGAACACGGCCCAGCTCAGCAGCGCCGCAACGACAAGCAGCCCGCTGGTGAGATATTCGCTCGGGCGGTGCCCGATGGTGCGGCCCAGAAGGCCCGCGATCAGCGCGCCGATAAGGGGCAGGAAAACAATCGCCTGGATCATAGCGGTGGTCAGCCCTTCAACGCGTTGACGTCCTCAACCGCGATGGTGCCGCGGTTGCGGTAGAAAGTGACGAGGATGGCAAGGCCGATGGCGGCCTCGGCGGCGGCGACGGTCAGGATTAGCAGGGCGAAAATCTGCCCCTGCAGATCGCTGAGCTGGGCACTGAAAGCCACCATGTTGAGATTGACCGCGAGCAGGATCAGTTCCACCGACATGAGGATGACGATGATGTTCTTGCGGTTGATGAAGATGCCGAACACGCCCAGCGTGAACAGGATTGCCGCTACGGTCAGGTAGTGACCGAGCCCGATACCCAAGCCCATGATTGCCTCCTACAGACCTTGACCGCTCTTGACCTTGACGATTTCCAGCGTCTCGCTGCGCTTCCGCGCCACCTGATCCACCGGATTCTGTCGCTTCACGTTCGGCTTGTGCCGCAGCGTCAGCACGATGGCGCCGATCATGGCAACCAAAAGCACCGCGCCCGCGCCCTGGAACAGGAAAACATAGCGCGTATAGAGCACCAGCCCGATGGCGCGCATGTTATCCACGGTGCCATCGATCGGCAGGGCCGATCCCGCCACGACGTCCGGTGAAACCACGAAGCTTCCCGCCACCAGCAGCAGCTCGAGCAGCAGGATCACTCCCACCAGCACGCCGATGGGCGCATATTGCAGGAATCCCTGGCGCAGCGACGCGAAATCGACGTCCAACATCATGACGACGAACAGGAACAGCACCGCCACCGCGCCCACATAGACCACGATCAGCAGCAGGGCGAGGAATTCCGCGCCCGCCAGCATGAACAGCCCCGACCCATTGAAGAAGGTCAGGATGAGGAACAGCACGGCATGAACGGGATTGCGCGAGGAAATCACCATCACCGCAGACGCAATGGCAATCGCCGAGAACAGATAGAAGAAAAACAGCGGAAGGGTCATGCTCTTCCCTCTCAGCGATACGGCGCGTCGGCGGCCATGTTGGCAGCGATTTCACGCTCCCAGCGGTCGCCATTGGCGAGGAGCTTCTCCTTGGAGAAATACAGCTCTTCACGCGTTTCGGTTGCAAATTCGAAGTTCGGACCTTCCACGATGGCGTCCACCGGGCAGGCTTCCTGGCAGAAGCCGCAATAGATGCACTTCACCATGTCGATGTCGTAGCGCACCGTGCGGCGGGTGCCGTCATTCTGGCGCGGGCCGGCCTCGATGGTGATGGCCTGGGCCGGGCAGATGGCCTCGCACAGCTTGCAGGCAATGCAGCGCTCTTCGCCATTGGGGTAGCGGCGCAGCGCATGTTCACCACGGAAGCGCGGGCTGACATGCCCCTTTTCAAAGGGATAGTTGATCGTCGGTTTGGGCGAGAAGAAATAGCGCATGGTAAGGCCGAAGGCCTTCACCAGCTCGGTGAGCATCAGCGTGTTGATGAACTGGGCGGCACGCATCACGCCATCCCTCCATGCCAGCCCCAGCCCGTGAGCTGAAGAACAAATGCAACAATGACGATCATCGCCAGCGACAGCGGCAGGAACAGCTTCCAGCCGATCCGCATCAACTGGTCGTACCGGTAGCGCGGCACGATGGCCTTGGCCATGGCGAACATGAAGAACACCAGGCTGACCTTGATGACGAACCAGACGACGCCAGGCACCCAGGTGAAGGGCGGCAGATCGATCGGCGCGGCCCAGCCCCCCAGGAACAGGATGGTGGTCATGGCGCACATCAGCAGGATCGAGATGTATTCGCCCAGCATGAACAGCATGTAGGGCGTCGCCGAATATTCGGTCATGAAGCCGGCCACCAGTTCCGATTCACCTTCCACCAGGTCGAAGGGCGGACGGTTCGTCTCGGCCAGCGCCGAGATATAGAACACGATGAACATCGGGAACAGCGGCAACCAGAACCAGTTGAGGAAGCTCAGCCACGGCACACCCAGCAAATGCGCCAGCCCCATTTCGCGCTGCGCAATGACGATATCGCTCAGATTGAGCGAACCCACGCAGAGCAGAACCGTGATGATGACGAGACCGATGGATACCTCGTAGCTCACCATCTGCGCCGCAGAGCGCAGCGAGCCCAGGAACGGATATTTCGAGTTGGACGCCCAGCCGCCGATGATGACGCCATAGACGCCCAGCGAGGAAATGGCGAGGAGGTACAAAATGCCCAGATTGATATCGGCGATGGCCAGGCCCTCGCCCACCGGGATGATCGCCCAGCCGGCCAGAGCCAGCGTCGCGGTCAAAAGCGGAGCGAGCAAAAACAGCACCTTGTCGGAGCCGCCGGGAATGACCGGCTCCTTGAGGGCGAATTTTAGGAGGTCGGCAAAGCTCTGCAACAGGCCGAAGGGCCCCACCACGTTCGGGCCGCGCCGCAATTGCACCGCCGCCCAGACCTTGCGGTCGGCCAGCAGCACGAAGGCGGTGAACAGCAGCAGCGCCACGAGCAGCAGCAGCGCTTTATAAATCAGGCCGATATGAACGCCCCAGCCCAGAACGGGAATGCCGAGCAGATAGTCGAGCGCGGAGAGAATAAAGTCCATGGGGCTCCCCTACTCCGCAGCCTGGCGCAGGCCCGCCGCCAGGGCAGCGCATTCGCCCATGGTGGCCGACGCACGCGCGATCGGATTGCTGAGATGGAAATCGGAAACCGGCGAAGCGAACGGCGCCGACTTGGTCTTGATGCCGGCCTTGGCCAGCTTGGCGATATCGGCCACCGAGCCGGGCGCAATGGCGTCGATCCCGGCCAGATGCGGGAATTCGGCATGAAGCGCGGCGCGAAGCTGCGTCAGCGAATTGAAGGGCAAAGGCTGGCCGAGGGCGCCGGACAGCGCCCGGATGATGGCCCAGTCTTCCTTGGCGTCGCCCGGAGGGAACACGGCGCGCGTGGTGACCTGCACCCGCCCCTCCGTATTCACATAGGTGCCCGACTTTTCGGTATAGGTCGCTGCCGGCAGGATAACGTCGGCGCGATGTGCCCCGGCATCGCCGTGCGAGCCAATATAGACCACGAAGGCCTTGCCCATCGCCGACATGTCGTATTCGTCGGCGCCGAGCAGGAAGAGCATGTCGAGTTCGCCCTTGCCGGCCAGCGCGATCTGGTCGGCCGAGCAGACGCCGCCATCATGGGGCACGAAGCCGATATCGAGCCCGCCGACACGGCTGGCAGCATTGTGCAGCAGCGCAAAGCCGTTCCAGCCTTCAGCGACGTTGGCGCCGGTGGCCAGCTTGGCGGCCAGCGCGATCGTGTCGCGGCCCGCCTGCTTGCCGAGGCTGGCGTGGGACACCGCCCCCTCGCCCACGATGATAAGCGGGCGCTGGGCGTTCCTGAGCGCTTCGGCAAAGGCGAGCTTGCCGTCGGCCAGCTGGGCCAGCGTCTCGAATCCGGCGCCGAGATACTCGTAATCATAGGTCAGGTCGGCCTGCTCACCGATCACGGCGATGGGCAGGTTGCGAGCGCGCCAAGTCTTGCGGATGCGGGCATTGAGCACCGCCGCTTCCTTGCGCGGATTGGAGCCGATGATGAGGATGGCGTCGGCCTGCTCAATCCCGGCAATGGTGGGATTGAACAGATAAGCCGAGCGCGGCATGGACGGATCGATGCCCGACATGGCGGGGCGCACGTCGGTCATGCCCGAGCCGATCGAGGCCAGCAGCGCCTTGAGCGCATACATTTCCTCGACGGCGGCCAGATCGCCGGCAATGGCG
>NZ_JAUCDN010000281.1:0-4180 GCF_034675085.1 Devosia sp. | reverse complement strand
ACTATAGGACGGCCACCACAGCGCGTGAGCGCCCTTCGTCTATCGGTTAGGACGGCACCCTTTCACGGTGCAGAGAGGGGTTCGATTCCCCTAGGGCGTACCACCCTCCCCCTTGTCGGCGGGAGCGCTGCAGACTAGCATCTGGTTCTTGCTCCGCGCCCATCGTCTAGCGGTCAGGACACCGCCCTCTCACGGCGGGAACAGGGGTTCGATTCCCCTTGGGCGTACCAAGACTTCTTTCCTCCAGAACCGAATCGTCTCGGACCCGTCCTCCGGGCAATGCCGGTGGTTTGCCTGCCATGAGTTCTCCATGGCGCGACCGGTCCGGCTTCAGGCGGGGCGGCGATACTGATAGATGCCGACGTCGATGGAGCCTTCGGTGAACCCCGCCTCGCAATAGGAGAGGTAATAGACCCATTTGCGCTTGAAATATTCGTCATAGCCCAGCGGAGCGATGACCGGCCAGCGCTCGAGGAAGCGGTCGCGCCAGAGCCTTAGGGTATGGGCGTAGGACAGGCCGAAGGTCTCGACCTTTTCCAGCACCAGATCGTAGCGCTCGCCGAATTCCTTCATCACCGACTTGGTGAGCAGCATGCCGCCAGGAAAGATATAGCGCTGGATGAAATCGGGACCACTGCGATAGCCGTCGAAATCGGCCTCGTTGATGGTGATGGCCTGAATGGCGGCGGTACCGCCGGGCTTGAGCCGATCATGCACGGTCTGGAAATAGCTGGGCCAATTGTCTTCGCCCACCGCCTCGATCATCTCGATGGAGCCAATATGGTCGAACTGCCCCTCGGTGTTGCGGTAATCCTCGAAAACCAGCGTCGCCAGTTCATCCAGCCCCTGCCGGGACAGGCGCTGCTGGCCGAATTTAAGCTGTTCGGCCGAGAGAGTGATGCCACGCAGCCGGGCCTTGTAGTCGCGCGCGACGGTTTCGGCGAAGCCGCCCCAGCCGCAACCGATTTCGAGCACGGAAGAGCCTTCGGTGACACCCGCCATGTCGGCGACACGGTGATATTTGGCGCGCTGGGCTTCTTCCAGGCTCTGGTCGCCCGAGGTGAAGAGCGCCGAGGAATAGGTCATGGAAGGGTCGAGCCACTGGCCGTAGAAATCGTTGCCCAGGTCATAATGCTCGGCAATGTTCTTCTTGGAGCCTTCCAGCGTGTTACGACGCGACAGGTGATAATGAAGATCGCCGGCCGCCTTGCGAAAAAACCCGTTATTGGCGGCATCGAACATGTCGCGATTCTGCAGGAAGAAGCGGAACAATGCGGTGAGGTCATCGACCTCGATATCGCCGTTCATATAGGCGGCGGCAAAACCGACCGTACCCCGCTGCATCGCCTCGCGGATGACACGGAAATTGCGCAGCCGCAGGACGGAATGGGGGCCTGTGGCTGGATTTCCCAATGTGCGCGTGCGGCCATTGGGCAAGATGACAGTGAGCGCGCCATGGCGGGGATTGCCGATCAGCTTGACGCCGATCCGCTCAACAACCCAGGACGCAAAGCGTGTCCACAGGGTCACCCCAGTGGGGGTGGTTTCAGCGACAGTTTTGCTCATCTGGCAGCAATATCCAAATTTTTCAACCCGGCGCCAGGATAGTTTAGCGGCCCGAAAACGATATGCAAGACACTGTTTTCGCTGAGCTTGACGACATTGTCGTCACGTTTTCGCCGCAAAAGCGGGGGCGTTTCAGCGCTTGGGCCGGGCGAGATCGGAAAGGCGGAACTGCACCTGTTCACGGCCTTGGTAATGGTCGATGGAGAGCGAGCCGGCGAAGTGGAAGGCCGTGTCGGGCTCGCGCAGCAACGTGTCGCCGATGGCGGTATTGGCGGCGCGGAACGCGATGGCCTTGAGCCGCATGCCGTCTTCCGAGGTCAACGAGAAGCTGACATGCCCCCCCTTGCCCACGACCTGGGCAAATCGTGCCCGATGGGCTGGAAAAGCAAAGACCGGGCCGGGATTACCCGCACCATAGGGGCCGGCCCGCTCGATGGAATGGACCAGATCGAGCGAAGCGCCGCGCGCGGTGAGCGCAGCGTCGATGGAAAGCGCGGTGGCAGCACGCGCGCCTGCAACATCGGCGGCCAGCCTTTGCGAAAGAAAGGCGCGCAGGGGACCGAGTTGGCCGGGGGCGACGGTAATGCCCGCCGCCATGGCGTGGCCGCCGCCCTTGACGATGATGCCGTCGTCGACGGCGGCAATGACGGCGCGGCCGAGATCGACCCCGGGCACCGAGCGGCCCGAACCGGTTCCGGTGCCGTCGGGTTGCAGGGCAATGGCGAAGCTGGGGCGCTCGAAGCGCTCGCGCAGGCGAGCAGCGACGAGGCCGACGACGCCGGGATGCCAGTTGGCCGAGGCAAGAACCAGCACAGGCGGCCCCTCCCCGCCTCCAATCTCCTGCTCGGCAACGGCGGTCGCCTCCTCGACGGCCTCGACCTCGATGCGCTGGCGCTCGGTGTTGAGCTCGTCCAGCCGGGCGGCGATGGCAAGGGCCTGGTGCTCGTCATCGACGGTGAGCAGTTCGGCGCCCAATGCGGCATTGCCGATGCGCCCGCCGGCATTGATGCGCGGACCGATGAGAAAGCCCAGATGATAGGGATTGAGCGGGCCGGAAACGCGGGCGGCGAGCGCCAGCGCGGCCATGCCGATATTGTCGCCGCGCCGGGCCACTTCCAGCCCGCGCACGACAAAGGCCCGGTTTAACCCCACCAGCGGCACCACATCGCAAACCGTGGCCAGGGCCACCAGATCGAGCAGTTTCATAAGATCGGGCAGTCCGGTATCGCCGCGCTGGCGCAGCGCCCGGTTGGCGGCCACCAGCGCCATGAAGGTGACGCCGGCAGCGCAGAGATAGCCGAGCCCTGAAATGTCGTCGGGCCGGTTAGGATTGACCAGGGCGGTGGCGTCGGGCAGTTCGCGATCGGCAAGATGGTGGTCGATCACCAGCACATCGGCGCCTCGATCGCGCGCATGGGCGATGGGTGCCTCGCTCGCCGTGCCGCAATCGAGCGTGACGATGAGGGTGGCGCCGGCGTCGATGAGCTTGTCCATGGCCGCGACATTGGGGCCATAGCCCTCATAGATGCGGTCGGGGATATGCACCTGCGGCTCGATGCCGAAATGGCGCAGATAACGCGCCATCAGCGCACAGGAGCAGGCGCCATCCACGTCATAATCGCCGAACAGGGCAATGGATTCATTGTCGGCTATAGCCCTGGCGAGGCGATCGGCCAGCGCATCCATGGCGGTGAGCGTGGACGGATCGGGCATGAGCGTGCGCAGGGTGGGCTCGAGATAGGGCCCGGTCTCGTCGAGCCCGACGCCGCGCGCCGCCAGGATGCGGGCGAGGATCTCGGGGATGCCGGCGCGCTGGGAAATGGCGGTGGCGGTGCGGGTGGCCGCGCTATCGAGTCGATCCACCCAGGAGCGCCCGGAAATGGACTGGGTAACGTCGAGAAAGGGGCGCAGCGCTTCGGGCATGGAGGAGAGGTAGGCGATTTGGACGATGGTGGGAAGGGGGCGGTTCCGGCGCGATTTTCGTCCTCCCTAGCCTCCCTGCCGTGCTAACGCGTGTGCCGGGCCCGGATCCAGCGGACGGTCTGGCTCCAGGAGCGCATGACGATGGTGCTGGTTTCCACGGTGTCGCGGCGCAGGCGAACGCCTTCGAGCAGGGTGCCGTCGGTGATGCCGGTGGCGGCAACCAGCACATCGCCGGAGGCCAGATCGGTAACGTCATAGATACGGTTCGGATCGGCGATGCCCATTTCGACGGCGCGGGCGCGCTTGTCGGGCGTATCGAGGATGAGCTTGCCCTGCATCTGGCCACCGATGCAGCGCAGGGCGGCGGCGGCCAACACGCCTTCAGGCGCGCCGCCCGAGCCCAGATAGATGTCGATGCCGGTGTCCTCGGTGTTGACGGCGTGAATGACGCCGGCAATGTCGCCATCGCTGATGAGTTTTACCGCCACGCCGGTGGTGCGCAACTCCTCGATCAGCCCGGCATGACGCGGCCGGTCGAGCACGATGGCGGTGATTTCGGAGAGCGGCACGCCCTTGGCCTTGGCCAGGGCAGTGACGTTTTCGGTGGCCGACCAGTCGATATGCACGGTGCCCTGCGCATAGCCGGCGCCGATGGCGATCTTGTGCATATAGACGTTGCGGGCGACGTTGA
>NZ_JAUCDN010000280.1:0-4248 GCF_034675085.1 Devosia sp. | reverse complement strand
TGCACCATGGCGCCGCGGATATTGACGTGCTCGCGGTCGCCGCGCGAGAGCACGAGGAACACCCCGATATTGACCACCAGCCCCAACACCGCCACCACGAACATCGGCCCGGCCAGCACAGGATGGGGATTGAGGAAGCGCTGCACCGCTTCGATCGCGATCCAGCCGACCAGCAAAAAGAGCGTGATGGCATTGATGAGCCCGGCAACGACTTCGAGCCGCATATAGCCGAAGGTGCGCCGCCCGTCCGAGGCGCGCCGGCCGATGCGGAAAGCCAGCCAGGCCAGCAGCAGCGCCGCCGCGTCGGTGAGCATGTGGCCAGCGTCGGCGATCAGCGCCAGTGAGCCGGACAGCCACCCGGCCACGACTTCGGCCAGCATGAAGCCGGCGGTGAGCACGAAGCCGATCAGCACCAGTTTTTCATTGCCGGCGCTGACCTGGGGCGCGTGGCTGTGCTCGCCATGGTCGTGCCCGCCATGATCGTGGGCATGGTCGTGACTGTGGCCGCCATGTTCATGCGTCGCCATTATCGGCCTCCTGTAACTGAACATATGAATATCTGTTCATATGTTCATGTCAATGCGGAATATGCCCTAGATCATTTCACCGTTTAGTCGAAACGCTGAAATGATCTAAGCCTTTGTTTTATCGCGTTTCCGAACCGCAAAACCGTTCCCACTTTTGCTGGAAACGCTCTAGCCGGCGGCGGCCGGCTCCTCCTCCATCACATGCTCGATCATGTCCGAGAGCATGCGGGCAATGTGGTGGTCGGCGGTGCGATAGAGCACCTGGCGGTTCTGCCGCGTCCCCTCGACCAGCCGCGCCGCACGCAGGAGGCGCAGATGGTGGCTGACCAGGGAGGGCGAGGCATGGGCCGCCTGGGCGATGTCGCCCACCGCGATCGGGCCGTTCAGGCACGCCAGCAGCACGCGCAGCCGGGTGGGGTCGCCCAGCAGGCGGTAGGTCTCGGCGATGACGGCGATGTGGGCGTCGGTGGGGCTGGTCTCGGTGGGGATCGTCATGGCGTCTACCCTGGGCTTGCTCCTTCCCAGAGGTAAGGCGCTTCGCTGCCGGGCGCCAGAGGGTGGCGCCGGCGGGAGGAGCGTGCCAAATTCTGCCCAGAGGAGAAACTAGCCATGACCTTTCCCGCCCTGGTGACCGAAAGACGCGACGATGGCAGCATCGTTTCGCAAGTGGAAATGCTCGACGACGCCCGCCTGCCGCCGGGCGAGGTGAGCGTGGATGTGGAATGGGCCGGGTTCAACTACAAGGACGGCCTTTGCCTCACCGGCGGGGGCGGCCTCGTGCGCACCTACCCCCATGTGGGCGGCATCGACTTTGCCGGAACCGTGCGCGACAGCACCGATCCGCGCTATGTGCCGGGACAGGCCGTGGTGCTGACCGGCTGGCGCGTCGGCGAACTCCATTGGGGCGGCTTTGCCGGGCGGGCCCGGGTCCAGGCCGATTGGCTGGTGCCGCTGCCCCTGGAGATGAACACGCGCCAGGCCATGATCCTGGGCACCGCCGGCCTCACCGCCATGCTGGCGGTCAACCGGCTCGCCCATGCCGGCGTGGCGCCCGACGATGGCGAGGTGCTGGTGACCGGCGCGGCGGGCGGGGTGGGCTCGATGAGCGTCAGCCTGCTCTCGCGGCTGGGCTATCAGGTGGCTGCCCTATCGGGGCGGCCGCAGCACGGCGAAAAGCTGGTCGCGCTGGGGGCGAAGAGCCTCGTCGAGCGCGCCGAGTTTCTCGCCCAGCCCGACAAGCCGCTGGAATCGGCGCGCTGGGCCGGCGCGATCGACAGTGTCGGCGGGGTGGTTCTGGGCAAGCTGCTCAAGCAGATCAGGCCGGGCGGCGCCGTCGCCAGCCTGGGCAATGCCGGCGGCATCGAGATCAACACCACCGTGTTGCCCTTCATCCTGCGGGGCGTCAGCCTTCTGGGCATAGACAGCGTCATGCAGCCCTATGAGGCGCGGCTGGAGGCCTGGGACCGGTTGGCGAGCCTGTTCGACTTCCCCGCCTATGACGGCATGGTCGAGGAAGTCGGCCTCGCCGACTTGCCCGAGGCGGCCGGGCGGATTCTCCGAGGCGAGATTTCAGGGCGGGTGCTGGTGCGGCCGCGTTAAAGGGTTTTATCCACCGGGTCATGGTGGGTGGGGAGAGGGCGGATCAAGCGTGAAGCGCCTTAGATCATTTCACTGTTTAGTAGAAACAGTGAAATGATCTAAGCCTTTGTTTTATCGCGTTTCCGAACCGCAAAACCGTTTCCACTTTTGCTGGAAACGCCCTAGCGATACCCTGCGGCCTGCAATTCGAAGAGCTCGGCATAGCGCCCGCCCAGCGCCAGCAATTGCTCATGCGAGCCGGATTCGAGGATGCCGCCATTTTCGAGCACGAGAATGCGATCGGCCATGCGCACGGTGGAGAAGCGGTGCGAGATGATGACCGCGCTCTTGCCGGCGGCCAGGCTCTTGAAGCGCGCAAAGACGTCGGCTTCGGCCTTGGCGTCGAGCGCGGCGGTGGGCTCGTCCAGGATGATGAGATCGGCGTCGCGCATATAGGCGCGGGCAATGGCGACCTTCTGCCACTCCCCGCCGCTGAGATCGCGGCCATGCTTGAACAGGCGTCCCAATTGCTGGTCATAGCCCTTGGGCAGCCGGGAAATGACGCCATCGGCCAGGCTGCGCTCGGCGGCGGTCTCGATGCGCCCCATATCGTGCTGGTCGGCAATGCGGCCCACACCGATATTCTCCCGCGCCGAGAGGCTATAGCGGATGAAGTCCTGGAAGATGACGCCGATATGGGCGTGGATATCGGCGACGCTCAACTCCCTGAGGTCGATGCCGTCTATGGTGATGCGGCCTTCATCGGGATCGTAGAGGCGGGTGAGCAGCTTGACGATGGTGGTCTTGCCCGCCCCGTTCTCGCCCACCAGCGCCAGCGTCTCGCCGGCCTGGAGGGTGAAGCTCAGATGCCGGATGGCCCAGTTCTCCGTGCCCGGATAGCGGAAACCGACACTTTCGAAGGTGATGCCCTGCCGGATCGGCTGCGGAAAGGGCTTGGGATCGACGGGCGAGAGAATGGTGGGCTCGATCTCGAAGAAGGAGAAGAGATCGTCCAGATACATCGATTGCCCGGCGATCTGAGTGAAGCCGAGCAGCAGCTTCTGGAACAGGCCGTTGAGCCTGAGAAAGGAGCCGGAGAGGAAAGCCAGGTCGCCGATGGAGAAGGCCCCGGTCACCGTGCGCCAGACAATGAAGCCATAGGCGCCGTAATAGGTGAGGGTGGAAATGGAGGAGAACAGCGCCCCCCAGGCGGCGCGCTGCGTCGCCAGCGAACGGTTCTCCAGATAGATGGTGTGAGCCAGTTCGCGAAAGCGGGCGATGAGGAAATCCCCCAGCCCGAAGAGCTTGAGCTCCTTGGCCGTCTCGGCGCTGGCTCCGATATAGCGGATATATTCGAGCTCGCGCCGCTCGGGCGTGCGCCAGCGGCTGAGGAAATAGGCCAGCGTATTGAAGCGCGTCTCGCCCCAGATGGCGGGGACGAAGGAAAGCGGCAGCAGCAGGATCAGCCAGGGGGCATAGGCGAACAGTCCCGCAGCCAGCGTCACCACGGTGAGGATGTCCTGGGCCTGGCCGAACATCTGGCTCAAAAGCGCATTGCGGCCCGCCGCCTGCCGGCGCGCCCGTTCCAGCCGGTCCTGATATTCGGCCGATTCGAAATGCATGAGGTCGAGCCTTGCGGCATGGGCCATGAGCTCGACGCTGACCGTATTGGCGTGAAGCTCGGAGAGCACCGAATCCACGAGCCCGGTGGCGCGCACCAGCAGGTCTGAAACGATGACCAGTCCCAGTTCCAGCAGCAGCAATTCGGTGACGGAGGTGAGCTGCCCGCTCGCCCACCAATCGGCGAAATCGGGGCCTGGCGGAACGATGCCGGTAAGGCGCACCACCTCGTCGATGATGAGCTTGCCCACATAGAGCATGGCCAGCGGTTGCAGCGCCGAAATGAGGCGCAGGCCGACGCTGGCCGCCGTCAGGGGCTTGCTGGTGCGCCAGATCTGGGCCACGAGCCGGCCGAGATGGCGCAGGTTCTCGATGCGCTCGCGCAAGCTGGGGGCTTTGTCGGGGATGGGCGGGGGAACGCGCCCGGGCAGGTCGGTCATGCCGCTTCTATAGCGCTCTTTCCCGCAGCCGAAAATAGCGATGAGGGCCGCTCCCGAAGATGGGAAGCGGCCCCTAGATTATT
>NZ_JAUCDN010000279.1:0-4254 GCF_034675085.1 Devosia sp. | reverse complement strand
CCAATGCCGCCAGCGTCGCCATCATCCGTGGGGGCAAGGTGCTGCTCATCAAGCGGGCCTATGCGCCCTATCAGCATTTATGGACGCTGCCCGGCGGGCGTCTCGATCCGGGCGAGACCATCGAGCAATGCGCGATTCGCGAAGTGGCCGAGGAGGTGGGGCTCACTATCCGCAATCCGCGCCCGGTGCTGGTGCAGGCCCTGGGGCGCGACGAGGCTTTTCGGCTGGCCGTCTTCGCCACGGGCGATTTTTCCGGCCAGATCAGGCCGTCCGACGAGGTGGCCGATCATAAATGGATCGATCCGGCGGCGCTGGTCGCCCTGCGCACCACCAGCCGCCTCGATGACGTGCTCGCGAAGGCCTTCGCAGTTCTGGCCGCACAGTGATAAGGAAAGCCGGAACGAGGTTGCGGAAGCGATGATGGCGCGGCTGTGGAAATCCCTCGCCCTTGCGGCGATGCTGGCGGGCCTTTGCGCCCCCGCCCAGGCGATCGACCCGCTGTATCAGCGGCAGCTCGAGCGGCTGGCCGAGATCATGGGGAGCCTCTATTTCCTCCAGCCCCTGTGCACCGGGCCGGGCGAGGACTGGCGCGCCCAGATGGAGGAATTGCTGACGCTGGACCAGCCCGATGACGACCGCCGCCAGCGCCTCGCCGGCGCCTTCAACCAGGGCTACACCGCCTATTCGCGCTTCCACCGGGCCTGCACGCCCACGGCGCGCGAGGCCCTGCGGCGCCTGCTGGCGGAAGCCGAAAAGACCGCCCGCGAGATCCACACGCGCTACGCCGAGTGAGCCTGTGGCCTTGGTCGAATTGCAAATACGGCGTTAACCTTCGGGTTACTTCCCCCGCGCGCGCCATGGCCATGCGTGCTAATTCCGCGCCATGACTTCAAGCAAGACCATGTTCGTTTCCGGCCCGGGCCAGACCTTGTTCGACCGCGAGCATGGCGAGCGGCAATTGGCGCTCGAATACCTGGCCGAAGCGTGGAATTGCGCCGAGGATGATGGGGTCCACAGCGCCGCCCTCGCCCACGCCTCGCTCTTTGCCGCCCTGGCCACCTTTGTGCGCCTGCATGGCGATGAAGCCACCGCCGACCTGGTTGCCCAACTCCCCGAGCGCATCCGCGCCGGGGAGTATAATCTGGAACGCGTGCTGCAATAAGGCCCACCCATCGTCATTGCCGGGCTCGTCCCGGCAATCCACACCTCCGCTTGCGCCGAACCCCGCACCCCCCAACCTCCCCCATCAAGGGGGGGGTGTGGCTCAGCGCTTCCGGCACCATCTTGCCCCATCCACAAAGGGGCACCTCCCCCTTGATGGCAGGGCTATCGCATATGAAAAACTGATCGTCACAGGTGGCTCAGTCGTCTCCCTCCCCCTTGCGGGGAGGGATCAAGGGTGGGGGGCGTTTAGCCCCTATATTCGGGCTCTCGGCACCCCCTCCTAACCTCCCCCGTCAAGGGGGAGGTACCGCCCGGCGGGTGCGGCGCTATCGTGCCGCAACCCATATGCGATAGCCCTGCCCTTGACGGGGGAGGTTGGGAGGGGGTGTCGGGGGCCCGAATGCAAGAGCCAAACACCCGCTCACCCAACCCCTACAGCGCCTCCAGAAACCGCATCGGCTGGCCGACACCGCTCGTCACCAGTTCCCCATCCCACATCACCACATGGCCGCGCACCACCGTGCCCACCGGCCAGCCGGTCACGCTCACTCCGTCATAGGGCGTCCAGCCGGCGCGGCTTTTCACCCAGTCATTGGTGATGGTTTCGCGGCGCTTCAAATCCACCACGGTCAGATCGGCGTCATACCCCACCGCGATCCGCCCCTTATTGGCGATGCCGAACAGGCGATTGGGCCCATGGCTGGTCATGTCGACGAGGCGTTGCAGGCTCATCCGTCCCGCATTGACGTGATCGAGCATGGTGGGCACCAGCGTCTGCACCCCGGTCATGCCCGAATGGCTGTCGGGATAGGCATGGTCCTTTTCTTCCCGCGTATGCGGCGCGTGGTCCGAGCCCAGAATATCGGCGACGCCATTGGCGACGCCCTTCCAGATACCCTCGCGATGCGCCTTGTCCCGCACCGGCGGGTTCATCTGCGCATAGGTGCCCAGGCGCTCATAGGCGGTTTCGTCCAGCGTCAGGTGATGCGGCGTCACCTCGACGCTGGCGACGTCCTTGTGGTCGGCCAGGAACACCATCTCCTGGGCGGTGGAGATATGCAGAACATGGATGCGCTTGCCGGTCTTGTGGGCGAGCGCCACGAGGCGCTTGGTGCAATTGAGCGCCACCTCCGGCGAGCGCCACACGGGGTGGCTGGAGGGATCGCCCGGAACGCGCAGAGCTTCACGCTCCTTCAGCATGTATTCGTCTTCCGAATGGAAGGCGGCGCGGCGCGAAATGGCGCGCAGGATCGCCTCCACCCCGGCGTCGTCCTGCACCAGCAGCGAGCCGGTGGACGAGCCCATGAACACCTTGATGCCGGCGCAGCCGGGCAGCTTCTCCAATTCCGCCAACTCGCCCACATTCTCGTGGGTGCCCCCGATATAGAAGGCGAAGTCGCAATGCATGCGGCCGGTTCCGGCGGCGATCTTGGCCTCGAAGGTTTCGCGTGTCGTGGTCAGCGGATTGGTGTTGGGCATTTCGAAAACGCCGGTCACCCCGCCCATCACCGCGCTCAGCGAGCCCGATTCCAGATCTTCCTTATGCGTCAGCCCCGGCTCGCGGAAATGCACCTGCGTGTCGATGACGCCGGGCAGGATATGCAGCCCCGTGCAGTCCACCACCCGCCCGGCGCTGTCGCCCAGGCTTCCCAGCCCGGCGATGCGCCCGCCGGTCACCCCGATATCGGCGACACCCTCGCCATCGTGATTGACCACGGTGGCATTCTTGAAAATGATGTCATACTGCGCCATGTCCATAGTCCCACCCTGTGCTTGTCCGGGCCGGTTTAGAGCGTTTCCAGAAAAAGTGGTAACGCTTTTGCGCCTCGGAAATGCGACAGGCCATGTCCGCCCCTTCGGGAAGCCGAGAAGATCATGTCCATCCAGTTGCGCGCCGACCGTGTCCTGTTCCGGTTTTCGGGCGCTGAGGCCCATAAGCTGCTCAACGACGTGCTGACCGGGCACGTACCGGCAGAGGCCGGCCCCGCCGCCCCGTGGGCGCTGCTATCCCCGCAGGGCAAGATATTGGCCGAGGGCCTGGTCGGCTGGCAGGACGACGCCCTCTGGGTCGATGTCCATGTGTCCGTAGCCGATGATTTCTTCAAGCGCATGCGGCTTTACCGCCTGCGCGCCGCCGTCGAGATCGAGGATTTGCGGGAAAGCTGGCGCGTCGGCTTTTCCGCCGAACCGGTGAGCGCCGTCTCTTGCCAATTGGACCGGGCCGGCCCCGTCGCCCTGGGCTGGCGCCTTCTCGCGCCCGTCGAGGCCGCCGCCGCCTGGCAGGCCGACGATACCGGCTACCACCGCATCCGCATCGCTGCCGGCATTGCCCAGCAGGGCGCCGATTTCCCCGCCAACGATGTCTTCGCCCACGATATCGGGCTCGACCTGCTGGAGGGAATCGATTTTGCCAAGGGCTGCTATGTCGGTCAGGAAGTGGTCTCGCGCATGAAGCATCGCGGCACCGCCCGCCGCCGCCCGGTCGTGGTTTCGGTCATAAGCGCCGAGGCCGGCGCACCAGTTATCACCGGGGAGCGCGAGGCCGGTAAAATCGGTCAGGTCGTCGATGGCAAGGCCGTCGCCATCCTGCGGCTCGACCGCATCACCGATCCGGCCGCCGCCACCGTGGCCGACCACCCCGTCTCCCTGTCCCTGCCCGTCTGGGCCGATTATGCCTTTGGCGAGGCTGCGCCCGAGGCGTAGCGCGCGTTACCCGACTGTCGAATCGGGGGTGGTTTGGTTAGTCTCGATGCTAACAGTCTGTTAACCCGAGACCCTTGATGTCACGTCTGCGCGAACGCGCCTGGCAGCGCATGTTGTCGGGCCGCCGGCTCGATCTTCTTGACCCCTCTCCCGTCGATGTCGAGCTGTCCGACATCGCCCATGGGCTGGCCCGCGTTGCCCGCTGGAACGGCCAGACGGCGGGGGATTATCCCTTTTCGGTAGCCCAGCATTCGGTGCTGGTGCTCGAGCTTTTTCGCGCCTCCAACCCCGAGAGCAGTGCCGTCGCGCAGGGTCAGGCGCTGCTTCACGACGCGCCCGAATATGTCATGGGCGACATCATCTCGCCCTTCAAGGCGGCAATGGGCG
>NZ_JAUCDN010000278.1:0-4260 GCF_034675085.1 Devosia sp. | reverse complement strand
AGGCGCCATTGGCCGCGAGCAGCTTGCGCAATTCGTCATAGACGAACCAGGTCTGGGCCGCGATCGGGCCGTCCCGGCTGTCGGGGTGGCTGCGTCCGGTGGCCAGGAACCGGCCTTCCTCGGGCACGTCGTCGAACCCCTGCACCAACGGCTTGCCCGGCTCGGTGGTCTTGATCGGGATATGGCCGGCGGTAAAGAGCAGTTCGCCCGAAGCCACCGCCTGGGAATAATGCGAGGCCGAGGGCAGGCGGGGATCGTAGACCGCTGACATCACCTCGCGCTCGGGCCGGCCAGGATGGGCGCCGGGCACGACCGCGATGGCGTCAATGCCGATCCAGTCGAACGGGCCGCCAACCACCTGGCCAACGCCCAGGCCGCTGCTGGGCGCGGGCTTGGGCTGGAAGCTGGCGCGGGCCTTTTCGTAGCAGGGAAAGAAGCGCTTGTCCCGCTGCCACACATGCTGGCGCAGGATCTGGTTGTCGCGCGACCCGCTGGCCGCCAGCACGGCGTCGAGCGAGGAATGCACCGCCCAGGCATCGGCCGTGACCTCGCCTTCCACGCTGTCGGGCAGGCCATAGCCCTGCCGGCGGGCCTGGCCCGCCTCGGGCAGGTCTGCAAAGCCGGATGGGCGTTTGCCCGCGGTGCCGGGACGCACGCCGGACAGAAACACCAGCCCGTCATGCTTCACGGCCACCGGATAAAGCGGCAATATCGGAATAAGATCGGGCGCATGTACGGCCTGTTTCATCAATTTCCTCCTCCACGGTGATTGGCCCGCAGACGCAGGAAGACGGTGATGGGGCATCACCTCGCCCCTGCGGACCCCGGCTAGACTAGGTGGGGGCCCCGTCTGCGGGAATAGCGTTTCGTGGTATCGGCGCTTATGCGTCATCGGCATGAGTCAGGCGAGGGGTTCGATGCTAACCACATGGCGCACGCTTTGATGGGAGATGACCATGCCCGCCATTCCTTTCCTCGATTACTGCCGCATCGAGCGCGTTGAGACACCGGGCGAAAAGCCGCGCTTCGAGGTCGATGCCGTGGCCCCGCTCACCAATTCTCGCGATGCGGCCCATGGCGGCCTGCTCATGACCTTGCTCGACGTGACCATGGGCCAGGCCGTGCTGGCCGAAACCGAAGGGGCGACGTCCTTTGCCACCATGGAAATGAATGTCAGCTTCCTGCGCCCCGGCCATGGCCGCATCGCTGCCACTGCCACGGTGCTGCGCACCGGGCGCAATGTCGCCTTCGCCGAAAGCGAGGTGCGCGATCAGGCCGGGGTGCTCGTCGCCAAGGCTTCGGGGCTTTTCAAGCCGATCTTTTGAGCCGCCGCGCCCCGGCCGGGCCGGCCGCCGGCAAGATCTTGCCGGCGACGCTGTAGATCCCCGAGCCCAGCCCATCAATTGGCGCTGGGCGTTGAAAATACGTCACGGAAGCGCCTTGGTATCCGCCGCTCGGTCATGCCCGCGAGGCGCATGATCGGGCGGGGGAGGTTTCCGCATGCCCGGATTAATCGGGGATTAACTATAAATATTTAGATATGGCAGGCAGTTGCCGGGCGCTGGGGGCTGCCGGCGGCAATGGTTCGAGTGTGAGTTTGCGGTATGAGCACAGTGGCCTCCCTGTCATCGGCCCGTTATCGCCAATCCCTGTTGCGCGGCGTCCTGCTCGTCGGATTGGTGAGCCTTCTGGTCAGCGGATGCGCCTCCAACCGCACCGGCGTGACCCGGGAAGCCCATATCGTTACCCCTAGCGAATCCGTGGTGCTGCCCCCTCCCGGCGGGCCGGCCATCTTCAAGGTGGTGACCACCGACTACCCCAATGCGGTCAAGCAGGACATCTGGCTCGAAACCACGGCCCGCTCCGTGGGCGAAAACAAGATTTCCGTCATCCGCTTCACCGACAAGGGGGGCGATGGCAGCGATGCACGGCTGGTGGATGTGCCCTTCACCCATGTGAACCTCACCGAGGAGGCGCTGGCCGCCTGGCCGGGCAGCGGCATGGCGGTTTCCCCCTATTACGTCCAGAACGATTATGGCGCCTTCGGCTATGCCATCGCCAAGCCGGCCAATGGCGATACCTGCATCTATGCCTGGCAGCGGATCGATCCCACCCTCAAGCCCTCGGGCATGGTCGATCGCGGCACCATCGTGGTGCGCTTGCAGATGTGCCGGCAGAACACCACCGAAGAGCGGCTGCTCGAGATCATGTATAATCTGCGGCTCAACACCGTGGTCTTCCCGCCGGGCAAGGTTACCCACCGCATCGGGCGCGGCGCGCCCATCCGTCCCCTCGGGGTGGAAGGCTTTGCCGAGGTCATCGAGACCGGTGCGCCGGTCCGGCCTGCGGCCAGCCGCCCGGCCGCGCCCGCCCGGCCCGCTTTGCCCGTGGTTCCGGCGGGAGCGCCCATCGTGCCTTCGCCGGGCGCGGGGGGTGCGGGCCCGATAGTTCCTTCTCCATCCACCGGTCCCGCCAGCGGGCCGAGTGTCCCGCGGCCGCCTTCCAATGGCGTCTGATCCTTCCAGAACCGGCAATATTGCGACATGACGAAAGCCTTTACGATCCTGGTCTGGTTGGTGGTCGCGGCGGCGATGTTCGTCGTGATCACGCTGCCGGTGAGCCTTCAGGTGCATCTGGTCACCGCCGGAGTGCTCATCCTGGCCATGGCGGCCATCAAGCTCCTGCGCCTGGGGGAGAACTGGCGCCTCTTGCTCCTGACCTTCGGCACCGTCATCGTGCTGCGCTACGCCTTCTGGCGCACCACCAGCACCCTGCCGCCGGTGTACCAGCTCGCTGACTTCATTCCCGGCCTGATCCTCTATCTCGCCGAGATGTACTGTATTCTGATGCTGTTCCTCAGTGTCTTCGTCGTCGTCCATCCCATGCCTTCGCGCCCCTCCGTACGCCTGGCCAAGGACGACCCCGTGCCCAGCGTGGACGTCTTCATCCCTTCCTATAATGAGGATTATGATCTGCTGGCCGGCACCCTTGCCGCCGCCAAGGCTATGGACTACCCCGCTGATCGCTTCACCGTCTGGCTGTTGGACGATGGCGCCACCCAGGCCAAGCGCGACGATCCCAATCCCGATCTGGCTGCCGCCGCCCAGGAGCGCCATGAATTGCTGCAAAGGCTCTGCGACGAGCTCGATTGCCGCTATCTGACCCGCGCCGCCAATGAATTTGCCAAGGCCGGCAATCTCAATAACGGTCTGGCCCATTCATCGGGCGAATTCGTCGCGGTCTTTGACGCCGACCATGCCCCGGCGCGCGATTTTCTTCAGGAAACCGTGCCCTTTTTTGCCCGCGACACGCGCCTGTTCCTGGTCCAGACGCCGCATTTCTTCCTCAATCCCGATCCCTTGGAGCGCAATCTGCGCACCTTCGAGGAAATGCCCTCGGAAAACGAAATGTTCTATGGCGTCATCCAGCGCGGGCTCGACCGCTGGAACGCGGCCTTCTTCTGCGGTTCGGCGGCGCTGCTGCGCCGCGAGGCGCTGGAAACCACCAATGGCTTTTCCGGCCGCAGCATCACCGAAGATTGCGAAACCGCGTTGCAGTTGCACAGCCGTGGCTGGAACAGCATCTATGTCGACAGGCCGCTCGTGGCCGGGTTGCAGCCGGCCACCTTTGCCAGCTTCATCGGCCAGCGCACCCGCTGGGCCCAGGGCATGATGCAGATCATGCTGTTCAACTTTCCCCTGTTCAAGCCGGGCCTGCGGCTCACCCAGCGCCTCAGCTACCTTTCCAGCACGCTGTTCTGGCTCTTTCCGTTGCCGCGCCTGATCTTTCTCTTCGCGCCCTTCTGCTACCTATTCTTTGATCTGCAAATCTTTACCGCCTCGGGCGGGGAATTCGCCGCCTATACGCTCACCTATGTGGTGGTGAACCTGGTGATGCAGAATTCGCTTTTCGGGCGCTGGCGCTGGCCGTGGATTTCCGAGCTTTACGAATATATCCAGTCGGTGCACCTGTTCGGCGCGCTGCTCTCGGTGCTGCGCAATCCCAGCAAGCCCGCCTTCAAGGTGACGGCCAAGGACGAGAGCGTGGACAAGTCGCGTCTCTCCGAACTATCGCGCCCCTTCTATCTCATCTTCCTGCTGCTGATCGCGGCGCTGGCCATGACCCTCTACAAGATCGGGGCCGAGCCTTATCGGGCGGAAGTCACCATGGTGGTGGGCGGCTGGAACATCCTCAATCTTATCCTGGCCGGCTGTGCGCTGGGCGTGGTCTCCGAGCGACGCGAATCCCGTTCCAGCCGCC
>NZ_JAUCDN010000277.1:0-4266 GCF_034675085.1 Devosia sp. | reverse complement strand
AGATTGGTCAGGCCGAAATTGAAGGCCGCGCCCAGATTGATGCCGAACTGCTTGGCGACGTCGCGCTTGACCTCGGACACGGTGACCTGGAGCATGACCTGCTGGGCGCCGGTGACGTCGATGATATTGGCGACGTTTTCGGGGCCGCCGGCAAACTGGGTGGCCACCAGCAGGGCACGGTCGCGGTCTTCGGCGGAGGGCACGCTGCCGGTGAGCACGACGCGATTGGTCGAGCCGCCCAAAGTGACCGATTCCACCCGGATGCTGGAGCCGGGAATGATGCGGTTGAGCGCGATCTGGAGGGCATTGCCGACCTGGGAGGGCTGCTCGATGACCTTGACGTCGAGCACGGCGATGGTGCGGCCGGCATCGTCGATGAAGAAGATGTTGGTATCGCCCCCGGTAATGCCCTGGATCAGCGCCCGCGAGCGCGAGCGCATGATGGCGGCGGCCACATTGGGCTGGGAGACGATGACCTCGGCGGCGCCCGCCGGCAGATCGAGCAGCATGGTCTTGTTGAGCTCAAGCTCGACCTTGCGCGTGACCCCATAGGCGGAAGAGGCGATGGTGATGTGGGTTTCCTGCGCCAGAACGGGCGGCACGGCCGCAAGGCCGAACAGGCCCACGGCCAGAAGCGGGGCAACCGAAAGGCAGAAGGCCCGGCGGCACAGCGTGGTGAACGGCTTGGTCATGATCTTCTCCACCCTACTGGGGCACCACCTGGGTCGGGACGGGCACCGCCGGCAGGGGCGCGGCCCCCGATTGACTGATATCGGCGGACGCCCCGCCGGGCTGGACCATGACGGCGGGCGCGCTGCCGGCCATCACCGACTGCTCGCGGCCAAAGCGGATGAGCCGCACGGTCTGGTTGGCATTGACCCGTTCGGCGGGCGTCGCCTTGTTGAAATCGGCCACCGAGCGCAGGGTCAGGCTGAGCTGGCCGGCGGTGGAGGCATTGATGAGCGTTTCGGCCTGGCCCGGATCGAGCTCGAGCGTGGCGATGGTGGCGCGATCGAACACCACGGGGGTGGGCGAGGCCTTGGCCGGGTCTTCCTGGCCGCCGCTGGCGCCCATTTCGCCCAGGCGCGTGCCAATGGCCAGCACCCGCACATTGGACAGGATCACCTCGGAATGCTGGCCATTGTCGGTCTGGGTGGTCAGCACCACATCGACCCGATCATTGGGAACGATGAAGCCGCCGGCGCCGGATTCGGCGGTGACGCCGACCGAGACGCCGCGCTTGCCCTCGGCCAGAACGGCCGACAGATAGCCCTGATCGGCGCGCACCAGCTTGGCCTCGCGGATGGGCTCGCCGGGGAAAAACTCGAACCGCGCCACGGCGCCGGTCAATTGCGCGGGCGCCTCGGGCATGGCGGCGCTGGTGACATATTCGGGGCGCAGCGCCCGTTCGGGCCAATCCTGCCAGGAGAGGGTTTCCGCGCTCAGCCGCTCGCCCATGCCGATGGGTACGCTGGCCACCAGCACCTGGGTCAGCGCCTCCTCGACCACCTGGGCCTGAACCGGCTGCGGAGCGGGGCGGCCGCGCGTGACCAGGAAGGCCGCAAGGCCACCGGCGACAAGCGCCACAAGCAACAGGATGATACGCGCCGGCTTCATCACACACTCCGGTTACAGGCGGGATACACGCCCAATTCGACCGAGTGCAGAGTGACGCCAAAGGGTCAAAGTTTGGTTAATCGCTGCTTTGCAGACGAGGTTAACAATTTGTGAATGTTTGGCATTTTGCGGCAAACAACAGTCGACGCCACTTCAAGGGGCCGCAATACTGTAAAATGATCGTCTCGATCCAGGCTCAGGCAATCCCGTAGAGGCGCAGGAAAAGCGGGGCGCCGGCAAAGGCCAGGAGCCCGGCAAGGGCCAGGGCGACGCCATAGGGCACGCCGGTCTTTTTGTCATGCAGACGCGCGATCCAGGCGTGGCGGGCGATGAAGGGGGTGAGCGGAAAGGCGCGGAAGCCGAGCAGCAGCAGGGTGAGCAGGCCGCCCAGCACGCCGGCATAGATGAGGTAGCGCAGCAGCACGCCATCGGACAGGCCGAGCCAGAGCGCGGTGGCCGCCGCCAGCTTGGCATCGCCCCCGCCGATCCAGCGCAGGGCGAAAAAGGCAAAGCCCGCCAACAGCACGAGCAGGCCCGCCAGCAGATGCAGCCCGAAATCGGCCAGGCTGAGATTGGCGGCGAGGGCCGCGAGGACGAAGCACAGGCCCAGCGCCAGCACCAGCGCATTGGAAATGCGCATGGTGAGCAGGTCGGAGGTGGCGGCCCAGGCCATGGCGATGGGAAAAGGCAGCAGGGCAAGCAGCGACATGGTCAATCTCCGAAGCCGCAAAGCAGCGGCCAGACACGGACCAAACTGAGGCTGCGCCGTTAAAAAAAAGCGAAGGGGAAGGCCGACGGCCTTCCCCTTGCGAAAATTAGAACGATCCAAGCCTGGCTTAATTCAGGCTCTTGGTCGCGTCGGTCAGCTCGTTGGAGATGCCGTTGAACAGGTTCCCCAGGCTGCCGCCCAGAGCGGTGGCGGCCAGAATGATACCGACGGAAATCAGAGCGGCGATCAGGCCGTATTCAATTGCGGTCGCGCCGGACTCGTCCTGCGCAAAACGTGCGAAGATGTTCATTTCCCAGACTCCATTTTACGCCATTTGATGACGCCATCGTTCGACACGTTACACATCGAACACTTGCGAAAACTAAGCCTCACCCGTTGAAATTCAGTTAATCGAGCCAAGGGGCAGGATCGTATTTCAACGAAATTTCTTATGATAATCAGATGGTTAACAGGGCATATTGCATTTTATCGACATGAGGGAAACCCCTTGGGAACTGCCACATTTGCGCAGCATTGTTGCTCCGTTAACTGTAAAACCCCACCCCAAGCCGCAATCAGGGTCAGCCACACCCCTTTTATACAGTATTGGTTAAGCATCCCCGTTTGCCAATTGTAAACCATTCGGGGAGAAAATGGGCTATCGCGTATCAGTATGCCGGATCGGTCCCATGCGTCTTTCCCTTGCCGCCGCCCTCGCCTTCAGCCTGTCGCTGGCCGCAAGCCTGGCGCCGATGCCGGCCCTGGCCAATGACGGCGCGGCCATCAATGTCAATGTGAACATGGCGCGCGTGCTGCGCATCAACGCCTCGGCGGCCACCGTCATCATCGGCAATCCCGGCATTGCCGACGTGACCATCCAGGATCCCCAGACGCTGGTGCTGACCGGCAAGAGCTTCGGGCAGACCAATCTGATCGTGCTGGACAGCAACGGCAACCCCATCGCCGACACCATGATCGAGGTGGTGCAGATGCAGGCCGGGGTGGTGACGGTCTATCAGGGGCAGGCGCGCACCAGCCTTGCCTGCGCGCCGGTGTGCCAATCCATGCTGATGATGGGCGACGACATGGACTATTCGGGCCGCGTGCTGGCCTCGTCCAAGCTGATGCAGCAGATGGTGGAATAGCGGGACTTTCCCGCCCGCTTGCACCCCAGGGCAGGCCATGCCACAAGCCGGGCGTTGTGTTTTCAGCCCGAGGTGCCCGCCATGACCGATACGCTTGTTCCCGTCTTCGATCTGGGGGGAGTGTTTGTCGACTGGAACCCGATGTATCTGTTCCGCAAGCTCTTCGAGACCGAAGAGGATGCGCTGTGGTTCCACCAGACCATCTGCACCAGCGACTGGAACCTGGAATTCGACGCCGGCGAGATCTATTCGGAGGGCGTGGCCAAGCTGGTGACACGCTTCCCGCGCTACTGGCGCGAGATCAAGGCCTTCGACGAGCGCTGGACGGAAACCTTCGGCCCCATGATCCAGGGCACGATCGACATCCATAACGAGCTGGTCGATCAGGACATCCCCACCTTCGCCATCACCAATTTCTCCTGGGAGAAGTGGATGACGCGGCTGGGCGAATGGCCGTTCCTGGAAAAATTCGACGGGGTGATCGTCTCGGGCCTGGAAGGGCTGGTCAAGCCCGATCCGCGTATCTATCGCGTCTTTTGCGAGCGCTACAGCCTCGCCCCGGATTCCTGCGTGTTCATCGACGACAGCGAGGCCAATATCGTGGCGGCGCGGCGCTTCGGCATGCATGGCATCCACTTCACCGACCCCAAGCTGCTGCGCGAGGAACTGATCGCGCTGGGCCTGCCGCTCAAGGCGAAGTAGGGGCTTATCCCCCGATCGTTCCACGAACACCGATGCTGCCCGCGGACCCCATCCGCGGGCTTGTTGCGGGTTGTGCCAGGCGGAGAGTGGCCC
>NZ_JAUCDN010000276.1:0-4281 GCF_034675085.1 Devosia sp. | reverse complement strand
AGTAGTTCCTGCGTTCACTGGCTCGAATTGGGGCATCAAACACCAACTAGAGCCCGCAGCTGATCCACAGCGCCTGGACCTGCGGCACAAACCGGCGCTCGAGTGCACAGGCCGTTTCCGGGCAGCGGAAATGGCAGATACCAGCCACCGGCCTCGGCGATGAGGCAATAGCCGCCCAGGCAATCCCAGGCATTCATCGACGGCTCGTAATAGCCGGCCAGCCGCCCGGCGGCGACATAGGCCAGCATCATCGCGCCCGAGCCGTTGCGGAAGAAATTGCCGCCCTGGGCCAACAGTTTTTCCACCACGCCGCCCACTTCGGCCGGATCGGCATGATGGTTGGAGCCGATGCCGATCAGCGAATTGGTCATGGTGCGGTTGGGATCGAGCGTCAGCCGCCGTCCGTTGAGCGTGGCGCCATGGCCGCTGGCGGCCGCGTAAAGATCGTCAGTGACCGGGGCATAAACAACACCGATCACGAGCCGGTCCTCATGGACAACAGCGATCGACACGCACCAATTGGGCATGCCGAAGACGAAGGGGCTGGTGCCGTCGATGGGATCGACCACCCAGGTAAAGCCCGAGCTGCCGCGGCTGTGGCCATATTCCTCGCCCAGCACGCTGTCATCGGGATAGAGCGCGGCGATTTCGGCGCGGATCAGCTGCTCGGTCTCGCGGTCGGCGATGGACACCACGTCCTGCGGATTGGCCTTGTCCTCGATCACCAACTGGTCGCGGTGGTTGAAATAGTCCAGCGCCTTGACGCCGGCGGCGCGGGCAATCGCCTGGGCCAGAGCGAAACGGGCCAGAATGTCGGTGGGGGCAGTCATGCTCAAAAATCCTTGGTGACGGTCAGGCGGTGATTACGGCCACGCCGCGATTATGCAGGGTGATGCCGACATCGGTTCCCGCTGTCAGATGTTTGTCGATATCGGCATCGACGACGAAGAGGCTGCCCTGCTCCGTTTCCACTTCATATTCGAGATGATCGCCGAGATAGGCCGTGGTCTTGATGCGACCGGGCCAGGCGCCGCCGCTGGAGGCGGTGAGCATGATGGCATTGGGGCGCACGGCCAGCTTCGCCGGCCCGGGGACGGCGCCGCGCACCGGTACGCGATGGTCGAGCCCGGCAATGCGCACCAGCGCCTCGCCCTGCTCGATGCCCGTGACCACGCAATCGACCACATTCGCCTCGCCCATGAAATCGGCGATGAAGGCTGAGGCTGGCGTTTCATAAAGCTCGCGCGGCGCGCCTTGCTGGGCCACCTCGCCCTGCTGCATCACCACGATGCGATCGGACACCGCCAGCGCCTCTTCCTGGTCATGGGTGACATAGACGGCGGTGAAGCCGAGCCGCTGCTGCAACTCGCGGATTTCGGTACGCACCCGCCGGCGTAGCCGCGCATCGAGATTGGACAGCGGCTCATCAAGCAGCAGGACTTGCGGGCGCAGCACCAGGGCGCGGGCCACCGCCACGCGCTGTTGCTGACCGCCCGACAATTCCGCCGGCAGCCGGTTTCCAAACCCGGCCAACCCCACCAGTTCCAGCCCCGCCTCGGCCTGTTCGCGCGCCTCGGCCTTGCGCAGGCCGGAGGCGGCCAGGCCATAGGCGACATTCTCGGTGACGCTCATATGAGGAAACAGTGCATAGGACTGGAACACCATGGATACGTCGCGCTCATTGGCCGGCAGCATGGTGACATCTTTGCCCCCGATCAGGATGCGCCCCACGCTTGGATGCTCCAGCCCGGCCAGCATGCGCAGCGTGGTGGTCTTGCCGCAGCCCGAGGGCCCCAGCAGGGTTACCAGCGTGCCCGGCTCGATGGTCAGCGACAAGTTCTTGATCGCGGTGAAATTACCAAAATCCTTGCGCACGCCGGTAAAGACTACCGAGCCGGGACGCGCTTCGAGACTGGATTCGGGTTGGGTCATGCAGAGACCTCCTGGGGCATGCGGGCGACGCCGATGCGGTCCTCGCGCCGCAGGCGACGCTGGCCGACAATGAGCTGGAAGCAGCCGATCACGGTGATCATCACCACGATCAGCGCCGAGGAATAGGCAATGGCCACGCCGTAGCGGCCATTTTCCACCAACCCGACGATATAGGCGGTGGCCATGTTGTATTTGGCGCTGACCAGGAAGATCACCGCGCTGATGGAGGTGATGGTGCGCACGAAGGAAAACACCAGCGCCGCGGTGATCGCCGGCCGCAGCAGCGGCAGGATGACCTTGCGGATGGTCCGCAAGCTGGTGGCGCGCAGCGTCAGCGAGGCCTCGTCCAGGCTCTTGTCGAGCTGGCTCATCGCCGCGATGCCGCCGCGTACGCCCACCGGCATGTTGCGGAACACGAAGCACGCAATCAGCACCAGCGCCGTGCCGGTCAATTCGATCGGCGGCACGTTGAAAGCGATGACATAGCTGATGCCGATCACCGTGCCGGGAATGGCGAAGCTGAGCATCAGCCCGAATTCGAACAGGTTCCGCCCGACGAATTTCTGCCGCACGATCAGATAGGCGGTGAGCATGCCCATGGCCGCGGTCAGCGGTGCCGAGATCAGCGCGATCTGCATCGTGGTCCAGAACGAGTTCCACGCCACTCCGGTCCAGGCGATGGCCCCGTCGCGTATGGTCACGGAGAAGGCGCGGACATAATGCTCGACGGTGAGGCTGTTATCCAGGCCCCAGGTTTTGACGAAGCCGCCATAGACGATCATGGCGTAGACCACGAGGGTAAAGAGAGCCCAGGGGATGACCACGGCATAGATGCCGACGGCCAGCGGCTTGGGCAGGGCGATATGGGCGCCGCTATCGCCCTTGCCGGTGACAGTGGCGAAGCCCTTGCCCGAGAGCCACAACCGCTGGGCGACGAAGGCGATCAGGGTGAAGCCGAGCAGCACGATGGCCAGCACCGCCGCGCGCGAGGGATCGGTCTGCGCCCCCACCACGGCGAAATAGATTTCGGTCGAGAGCACGCCCTGGCTACCCCCCAGCACCAGCGGATTGCCGAAATCGGCCATGCTTTCGATGAAGGCGATGAGGAAGGCATTGGCCAGGCCCGGCCGCATCAACGGCAGCGACACCTTGGTGAAGGTGCGCCAGCGATCCGAGCGCAGCGTCTGGGAGGCTTCCTCCATCGACGGGCTGATGCCCTCGACCACCCCCACCAGCACCAGGAAGGAGATCGGCGTGAATGACAGCACCTGCGCGATCCAGATCCCGGTCGAGCCATAGAGCCAGCGCCCGGGCGGAATGCCGAACAGCTCGGACATCCACACAGTCACCGTGCCGGCCCGGCCGAACAGCAGGATCAGCGCCAGCCCGATGACGAAGGGCGGGGTGATGATGGGCAGGATGGTCAGCGTGCGCAAAAGCTTCTTGAACGGAAAATTGGTGCGCGTCGCCGCCAGCGCGAAGGCTAGACCGAGCAGGGTGGAGCCGCTGGCGGTGCATAGCGCCAGCCACACCGTGCGCCAGGCGACGCCGCAATTGCGGCCGCCCGTCAGGCAGGCCAGGCTCCAGATCGATTCATCCTGGATATTGCGCAGGAACCCCTCGGGCGCCCACTGGCCGTCATGGCCCAGCATGGCGCCGATGAACATGCGGCCCACAGGATAGAAGACGAAGACCGCCACCAGCACCACCAGAACGGCGATGGCGCCGATGACGAAGGCATCGCCCTTGAGCACCCCCTGTTCGGCAAGGCCGAAGGCGAAGATCAGCACAAAAGCCAGCCCCACCAGCAGCGCCCCTGCGCCCATGGCCTGTTGCCCGGTGCCCAGCGAGCCAAACAGTGCGCTCAATGCCGGCAGGTTCCAGTCGTCATAACCGATGAGAAAGCCCTGCAACAGCAGCAGCACCAGACCGCCGCCACCGAGCCAGGCGGCCAACCGGCCGCGCTGCTCGGGCGTGGGCAGCCTCCGGCCCATTGCCACACCAACCAGGATCAGCACGAACAGGCCCAGCCACCAATGGCCATAGGCGAAGATTTGCAGCAGGGCCGGCGCGGTTTCCGCGGTGCCGGGGAAATCGCCCAGCCAGCCGAAGCCGAAGAAACCGGCGGCGATGCGATACCAGGGCAGCGCCAGCAGGCCCGCGACGCCGATGGCCAGGGCCACGGCCAATCTGCGATCGGAACGATCCATTCTCCGGCTCCTCAGGGGGTGAAGCGGCAGGCGCGGCCACGACCGGGACGGTCACCCGGCCGCTCAGGCGCGACGATTGGGACGAAAGCGCCGCCCGGCCCCGGGCCGGCGGCAAGACCCTTGGGCGTTGGGGCCCCCC